>PKXS01000067.1 GCA_003132425.1 Gammaproteobacteria bacterium
GAGGCGTCCATACCATTTCTCCAGATAAGAAACGGTAGCATATCGCCCTGGCGCCCGAACGACAGCGTGCGTAGTTGCGACCGCTAAATGCGCGCAGTGAGAACCAAAATCAACACGACAACGAGTACGAGCCCTAGTGTGCCATTAGGGTAGTACCCCAGGATCTGCTATGCGGCCACGTTGGAAAAGCGCCAACCAGCGTTAGCAAGAGAATAATCAAGAGTACAGTGCCCAAAGACATTTCGGTCTCCNNGTCAATCGCCTGTCGAGCTAATTATCCACCACGGCTCCGCTTCGTCGATAAGTGGATTTACTTACCCAGTCGGCTACATGCATACGACGGCATCTACCCCAAACGCGCGCGTACCGTAGTGTCGAAGGCACGCATCGACCGTGGCCACTCTGCGGAGAATACATACGGAGTGTCGGACAGCCCAGAGCGCGTCGCAGCGCTCGATCGGGCAAGATCAATTCGTCATTAGTAGGACGCAACAAAAGACCACCACAGGCACGCGTGGCCCCGATCGATCGAGTCCTTCGGTGGGTACTTGGCAGCGGAATTGGCGAATCTCGCTTCGCAGACGAAGATTGGCTCCAATCGTTGAATTCTCCTGCCCCGTGATGGAGCCAGCGTCGTGTCTGAAATTGAGGACACTTATATGTTGATCAAAGATATGGCTAGGGAAGCGAGCATTGATTTACTGGCGCGTACACGGTTGTGCAGGCTGGCATGCGCGCACGAAGGGCAGCCCTATATCACCCCGATACACTGCGTCTATGACGACAACCACCTATATGGTTTCTCTACGTTGGGACAAAAAATTACCTGGATGCGGAAGAATCCCTTGGTATGCGTTCTCGCTGAAGAATTGATTAGTCCGCAAGATTGGACCTCGGTGATAGTGTTGGGCGAATATGAAGAGTTGCCCGACATTGGGCCGTATGCAATGCATCGGCAACACGCCTATGACCTACTTCAAAGGCGCGCCATGTGGTGGGAACCGGGTTATGCGGAGACGGTGCTCCGCGGAAAAGCACGTCCAATGCAATTCCTTTATTTTCGGATTCACATCGAACAAATCAGCGGTCACCGCGGCGTCCCCGATTCGATTGCTGAACCAGAGCATTCTGTTGCGCAGCAGAAAAAGCGTGGTTGGATCCGCAAAGTGTTCGGACGCCCAGAACAGTAAAGCAGCGCATATGCGTGCTCGGTAGCGGGCGCCTGTTCAACCCCAGGGCCTGCCACATCGAGACCATGTCCTTGAAACGCATCATCGGGACGCATTTGATCCGAAGATTCCTGGTCCGAGACGCAAGCGGGCCCCTTCCTCGGCTTTCACCCTGCTCTGTACCGACAAGGCCTCCCGCCCTGCAATCAAGCGTAAGCGAACCCAGATCAGGTCGGTGAACTCGGCGTTATCACCGGCAGGCCCGATCATGCTCCCTACGATGCCATCACCGTCGCGGCCGGCGGACCTTAAGTCCCTGAATCCCTGAAGGCGCAACTCAAAATCGGCGGTCGTCTGGTGATCCCGGTCGGAGCGGATCGGCACTTGCAGGAGTTAGTGCGCGTAACGCGTGTAGCGGAGGACGAATATGCCATGACGGAGTTCGCGGATGTGCGATTCATTCCTTTGGTGGGTGCGGAAGGCTGCATCGCGCACGAAAAGCGCACTGCCCACGCGCCAGATGGCCCGCTGGCGCGGGCGATTGCAAAATCCAGCGAAAAATTTACGTCGATCGACTGCGTGAATCTCCAGCCGATGCTGCGGAGAATCAGCGACACNNCCGCTCTACCGTGCAAGAGTGCGCGCGCCTGGCGCGCGACGCAGCTGTCACCTGGCCGCTGTCGCCGGCAATAGACGAAGCGGCGCTGCATCCGAGGCTGTACAAGCGTGTAGTGCCCCTGTCGCGAGCACCGCGACCGGATTTCGCCCGTCGTCACGCGGAGCCTCGTTCATTACCGCGTCACCACCGGCCCGGCATCATCCGGAACGATGGCCCCTCATGACCGGAATACGCAGGCCAGGCTTGGTGTGCGAGGAGGCAATCTCTGCACGCATATCACGAATCCGGTTTTTGCAGGTCAGCCATTTACCATGGCTGCAATGCCGGACCCTGCACCCAAATTCGCATTGCGAGAGATCAGGGGGCACTGCCGCGATAAAGGGCCCGGTCCATACGCTTTTGAACCATTTGAATATATTTGCCATACTTTCACCGTGTTTCCGTTCCGGCCATCGGTCTGCGCACCCGATTGTGTGCCATCGACCCTGGGGATCATCTTCTATAGAAGAGCTTGCCGGTTATTGCTTCATTGCCCGCACCCTAACAATTCTACGGTCTAACTTTTTGGCTCATTGCCTGTCGGCTCAGTTTATTGACGATCATGGTACTCGTCCGACGCGCGCCCACACTTCGCTGTTGTACGTGGCAGATCGTGGAATATACGTAACGACTAGGGTTGCGGTCCGAAGTAGCTTTCTATCGCCCGTTCAAATTAATGTGTGCACGCAGCAGCACGATAGCGCCTCAATTGCGATGCAATCCCTGCGGCACGCTTTAGCTGTGTGAGTCAAATTTTGCTTTGTGAGGCGCGCGTAAGTCATTGATTTAATGGCGCTCCCTACGGGATTCGAACCCGTGNNGTGTCCTAGGCCTCTAGACGAAGGGAGCGGTGGTGCGGAGGTTAAGCCGCCTGAAATCAAGAGGGCTGGTAGTATACGGGCCAATTTTTTGGACTCAAGCGGAACCCCTCTTTTTGAACCTACCGTCGACGCAATTCACGCATTTAGTGATACCTCGTGCCGAGCATTCGATTTCGCGTGCCGCCATATCCCCCAACGCCTTGAAAGTGCTGTACCGCCTCAAAGAGTCAGGTTATCAAGCGTTTCTAGTCGGCGGCGCCGTGCGTGATCTGCTCCTCGGGATCACGCCCAAGGATTTCGATGTCGCCACCAATGCCCTTCCCGAGGAAGTGCGGCGTCTGTTTCGAAACTGCCGGCTGATCGGCCGGCGCTTTCGTTTGGCGCACGTGCACTTCGGTAGAGAGATCATCGAGGTCGCCACCTTCCGGGCGGCGGCGGCGCCGGAGCGCGAGGATGCCGAGAGTTCCGAGGCGGACCCGGAGGCGGAAGCGAATACCGCGGCGGCGGATGAGTCGGAGCACCGTGCAATAGACTCGACGGGGCGAATCTTGCGCGACAATATCTACGGCACGATCGAGGAGGATGTTTGGCGGCGCGACTTTGCCGCCAACGGCCTTTATTACAACATCGAGGATTTTTCGATTTGGGACTTCGTCGACGGCGTCAGCGACGTTCGCGCTCGGCGTCTGAAACTGATCGGCGATCCGCAGACGCGATATCGTGAAGATCCGGTGCGTATGCTGCGGGCGGTGCGCTTTGCGGCGAAACTCGATTTTTCAATTGAACCAGGTACCGAGCAGCCGATCGGGCAGCTTGCCAACTTGGTTGACGGCGTGCCGCCGGCGCGCCTGTTCGATGAAGCCTTAAAATTGTTCCTTTCCGGATTTGGCGCCAAGTCGTATCGCTTACTTCTGCAATACGGCTTGTTCGAGCATCTGTTTCCGCTTTCCGCAGCGGCGTTTGCACTGCCGCCGTACGCCTACGCGCAGCAGATGCTGGAGCTGGGCCTGGCCAACACGGACGCGCGCATTGCGGAGGGCAAGCCGGTCACGCCCACGTTTCTATTCGCCGTCCTGATGTGGGGTGCGGTATTGCGTGAAATGAACGAGCAACAGGCGGGCCCCGCGCCGGATCTTGCGCAACTCATGCAGGCCTGCGACAAGGTGCTCAGAGCGCAGCAATCACGGGTCGCCATTCCGCGTAGGTTCGCAGTGCCGATGCGGGAATTGTTGATGCTGCAGCCGCGATTCAATCGGCGCAGCGGCGTTAAATCCTTGAGCCTCTTGCAGCACCCGCGCTTTCGCGCCGCTTACGATTTCTTGCTGTTGCGCGCGCAGGTCGGCGTCGCTGACCCTGAACTCGCGCAGTGGTGGACCGACATTCAGCTGCTGCCGCAGGAAGAGCGGGTTGCGCTAGTGCAGGCGCGGCCGGCGGAGCCGGCGCCGGATGGCAAGTCCGGAGCGCCGCGGCGACGGCGGCGGCGGCGGCGCGGCGGAACGGCACGCAGTTGATTCCATGAGCCCGCTCTGGCGCCCCGCGTATGTGGCGATAGGCAGCAATCTGAATCACCCGCAAGAGCGCGTGTCGGAGGCGTATGAGCGGATCGCCGCGCTGCGTGCGACACGCTTGGAGCTGCGCTCGCGCTTGTACCACACTCGGCCCCTGGGTCCGCAGGATCAGCCGTACTTCGTCAATGCCGCGGCCGGCTTACTGACGCAGCTGTCGGCGCACGATTTACTCGAGGCATTGCTCGGCGTGGAACGAGCCATGGGGCGCCATCGACAGGAGCGCTGGGGGCCCCGGGTCATCGATCTGGACTTGGTGTGGATGGTCGGCGCAGTCATCGAGGAGGCGCATCTCACCGTTCCGCATCCGGGAGTGTCGAGCCGCAACTTCGTCCTGTATCCTTTGGCGGATATCGCTCCGACGCTGGAAATTCCGGGACACGGGTTCGTCGCGGATCTTAAAGTGCGGTCCGGCGGCGACGGAATTTCTGTCCTTGGGTAGCAAAGAGGCCGCATGGTGAGCGCGATTCCGTATCGATTTATCGTGGTTGAAGGTCCGATTGGTGTCGGTAAGACCAGCCTTGCGCGCCGCTTGGCGCAATCGCTGAGCGGACAGGCGGTGCTGGAGCAGGCGGACCAGAATCCATTTCTGGAGCGCTTCTACAAGAATCCGCGCGCGGCGGCCTTTCAGACTCAACTCTTCTTCCTGTTTCAGCGCGCGCGGCAATTGGAAGAGGTACGGCAAGAGGACCTGTTCGGCGCGGTGCGTGTGGCGGACTACTTGTTGGAAAAGGATCGGCTGTTCGCCCGGGTCACGCTCGACGATGCGGAATATGCCTTGTACGAGCGCGTCTACGAGCGCTTGGTGGTGGATGCGCCGCAGCCCGACCTGGTCGTGTACCTGCAGGCGCCGGTCGACGTGCTGGTCGATCGGATCGCCAAGCGCGGCATCCGCTATGAGCAACACATCGAGCGCGGCTATCTGGAGAAACTCACCCAGGCCTACGCGCGCTTCTTCCATAGCTACGCAGCTTCGCCGTTGCTGATCGTCAACTCTGCGGCCATCGATCCTGTCAACAACGACGGCGACTATCAGCTGCTGTTCGCCGAAATCCGCAAGACGCGCCGGGGCCGGCATTTCTTCAATCCCGCCGGAAGCAGTCTCATTCCTGCCAATTAGCCGGGAAAGCGGTGTTGCTCAAGCGCCCACTGCACATGTTCGCGGACCAGGGCCGAGGCATCGTGCGCGCGGGCGCCAAGCGCCGCGAGGATCGCAGGCGAGGTGGGAGCGTTGCCGAGCGCCACGGCGACGTTGCGCAGCCAACGCTCGTAGCCGATGCGCCGGATGGCGCTGCCCCGGGTCTTCTCGAGGAATTCCGCTTCGCTCCAAGAAAATAATGCAACCAATTGCGGATGATCCAGTCCGTGACGCACCGTGAAGTCTTTCTCCGCGGTCGCACGCGCGAATTTATTCCAAGGACAGACGAGTTGGCAGTCATCGCAACCGTAGATCCGACTGCCGATCGCACGGCGAAATTCCAGCGGAATAGGTCCTTTGAGTTCGATGGTGAGATAAGAAATGCAACGCCGCGCATCAAGACGGTAGGGCGCGACGATGGCTCCGGTGGGGCAGGCGGGCAGGCAGGCGCTGCAGGTGCCGCAATGCGCGCTGCTCGGTGCATCGGCGGGCAAATCGAAGTTCAGATAAATCTCTCCGAGGAAAAAATACGACCCAGCATCTCGATCGATCAGGTTGGTGTGCTTGCCTATCCAACCCAATCCTGCATTGCGCGCCAGCGCCTTTTCGAGCACCGGTGCGCTGTCGGCGAAGACCCGGTAGCCGAATGGACCCACGGTGCGGCCGATTCGATCGCAGAGCGTCTGCAAACGGCGGCGCAGAAGCTTATGGTAGTCGCGGCCCAGGGCGTATCGGGACACGTAAGCGATGTTGCCGTCGGCGAGCGTGGCTGCGGCGGCGGCCGCACCCGCGGGCCAGTAGTCCATGCGCACGCTGATGCAGCTGACCGTTCCCGGCAAAAGCTCCGCGGGGCGCGAGCGTTTGCTGCCATGACGCGCCATGTACTGCATCTCGCCGTTGAATCCGGCACGCAGCCAATCCAGGAAATGCGCCTCGTCGGCGCACAGATCGATATTGCCGATACCAACCCGCGCGAATCCTAGGTCCGCTCCCCAGCGCTTGATGTCCGCCAACAAGGCGGCAGGGTCTAAGATCCGTTCAGCGGCTGTGCTCGAGCGACTCGTCATGCGCTAAGGCTACTCGCCTGATCGGTATACTGGCCAAATACGCTCGCAACGCTGGCTTATGGATACATCACCCGACTCATTGGACTTCCTGTTGAGCGACGCCGGTGCGACGGAGGAGTTGGCTGCCGCCTTGGCGCGAGCGTTTCCGGGCGCCGCGCGGAGCGCAGCAGTTCTGTATCTGTGCGGCGATCTCGGCGCCGGCAAGACGACCTGCGTGCGCGGCATGCTGCACGCTCTGGGAGTCACGGGCTTGGTGCGCAGTCCTACCTATACGCTGGTGGAGCCGTACCGGGCGGGTGCCATGAACTTCGTGCACATCGATCTGTATCGCCTGCTGGCGCCGGAGGAAATAGACGAGCTGGGCGTGCGCGAGTACTGCGAACCGCACTACCTGCTGTTGATCGAATGGCCCGAGAGAGGCGGTCTCAGACTGCCGGCTGCCGATGTCGAATTGCGCCTCGAGTATGCGGGCAGCGGGCGTTCGGCCAGCGTGAGCGCGCGCAGTCCTCACGGTAGGCTGTGGCTGGAGAACCTGGCACACGACACTAGCTTAATTCCCTATGTCTCTAATTTAACTTGAAATATATGCCTCGTACGCGTTAACTTAACGCGCCATGAGATCTCCTCTGTCTCACTTCGCTGTGTCGGTGCTGCTCGCCGGCATGCTGGCATCCCCCGTGCTCGCAGTCGATGTGAAGGATGTGAGGGTCTGGGCAGGCCCGGATAACACGCGAGTTGTGGTGGACTTGTCCGGCCGCGCAGAGCATAGCCTGCTGGTGTTGAAGAACCCGGATCGCGTCGTACTCGATGTCTCGGGCGCGAGGCTGGCGGCCGGTGCGCGCGCATCGACCGCCGGAGCGGGCGCCGTCAGGCTGGTGCGCATGGCCCGGCGCGCATCGGGAGAATTGCGAATCGTCCTCGACCTGACCCGTCCCATACACGCGAAGAGCTTCCTGACCACGCCCAATGATCGCTATGGGTACCGGCTGGTCATCGACTTGGCCGGAGCCGGCGGTGCCGAAACCCCGGTCAAAGTGCAGCATGCGCCGCCGGAGGCGCGTGATCTCATTGTCGCGATCGACGCGGGTCACGGCGGGGAGGATCCCGGGGCGATCGGCAAGTACGGCACGCGCGAAAAAGACGTAGTGCTCGCCATTGCGAAAGTGCTGGCGCAACGCGTCGATGCGGAGCCCGGCATGAAGGCTGTTTTGACCCGCAACGGCGATTACTTCGTGCCGCTTAGGGATCGGATGCGGCGCGCCCGGGCGCAGCAGGCGGATCTGTTCGTGTCGATTCATGCCGACTCGATTCGTGACCGCAGCGTCGACGGCTCATCGGTGTACATTCTCTCGCAGCGTGGCGCGACCGACGAGGCCTCGCGTTGGCTGGCGGAGCGCGAGAATGCGTCGGACCTCATCGGCGGCGTGTCGCTGGATGATAAGGGTGACCTGCTCGCATCCGTGCTGCTGGATCTGTCGCAATCGGCGTCGCTGAACGCCAGTCAAGTCGCGGCGCAGAGCGTGCTGCAGCAATTGAATCAGGTCGGCGAAATTCGCAAGCATCAAGTGCAGCAGGCGCGTTTCGTGGTGTTGAAGTCGCCCGATATTCCTTCCATGCTGGTCGAGACGGCCTATATTTCAAATCCGCAGGAAGAGCGGCGGCTGCGCGAGCAGGCGCATCAAGCCAAGCTCGCCGCGGCCATTCACCAGGGAATACGCGATTATTTCTACGCCAATCCGCCGGCGGGCACGCGGATCGCGCAGCTCGCCGCAATGAATTCGCCGAGTTCGGCGCGGCCGGTTCTTGCCACCAGGGGCGGCTCGGGCGATTGATCCATCGGCGGGCTGTGCGAAACTAGCGAATTCGCGAGGTCGCCCATGCCCATTCACGTTCTTCCCGACGAATTGATCAATCAAATCGCTGCCGGCGAGGTGATCGAGCGGCCGGCATCGGTCGTCAAGGAACTGGTGGAAAACGCTTTGGACTCCGGCGCGCGCCGCATCGAGGTGGAGTTGGAGCGCGGTGGCTGCGGTCTTATTCGCGTGCGCGACGATGGCAGTGGAATTGCCTCCGAAGAGCTGGGGTTGGCGCTGGCGCGGCATGCGACCAGCAAGATCGCCTCGCTCCGCGATCTCGAGAGCGTGGCCACTTTGGGGTTTCGCGGCGAGGCGCTGCCCAGCATCGCCTCCGTCTCGCGACTGTCGCTCACGTCTCGATCCGCGGTCGCGGCTCACGCCTGGGCCGTGGAGGCAGGCGATGGGGCGCTGCATGCGCCTGCGCCCGCGGCGCATCCGCCCGGTACCAGCGTCGAGGTGCGCGATCTGTTCTTCAATGTGCCGGCGCGCCGCAAGTTCCTGCGCAACGAAGCCACCGAATTTCAGCACATCGTCCGCATGCTGGAACGCTTGGCCTTGTCGCGCTTCGAGGCCGGTTTTGCGCTATCGCACAACGGCAAGCGCGTGTGGACCCTGCCGCCGGCAGTGGCCGCGGCGGAGCGGCTGGCGCGAGTTGCGAAAATTTGCGGCGAGGATTTCGCGGCACACGTCATCGAGTTGCGCCACGACACAGAGAGTCTACGGCTGTCCGGGTGGCTGGCATTGCCGACATTTTCCCGCAGTCAGTCCGACCTGCAGTTTGCCTATCTCAACGGCCGATTCGTGCGCGATAAGCTGCTGGCGGGAGCGGCGCGCCTTGCCTACCAGGATGTGCTGTTTCACGGGCGATTCCCTGCCTACCTGATGTATCTGGAATTGGATCCGGCCATGGTCGACGTGAATGCCCATCCGCAGAAGCTGGAGGTGCGATTCCGGGACTCGCGCCGCGTTCATGACTTCGTGTTTCGCACCCTCGAGCGAGCGCTCGCCGAAACCCGGCCGACGACCGGCTCGGCCGGCAGCGCGCCCCTCGACTGGCTCACGGGCAGCGCAACCTTTGACGGTGTAGCGCGGCCGAATCAAGCGCGCTTCATGCTGCCGGAGGCGCCGGGGCCGCGCCCGGGCGCCGATGCGTATCGCAATCTTGTGACCGGCGCGGCCGATGGCCCGGCCGCAGGCGCAATTCACGACGAGCCCCGCAGCGGCGCACCGGCGCCCTTGGGCTACGCCATTGCTCAGCTGCACGGCGTGTACATCCTGGCCCAATCCGCGGACGGCATGGTGCTGGTGGACATGCATGCGGCACACGAGCGCGTCATGTACGAAGCGATGAAGAAGCTGCTGGCGGGCCAGACGGCGCAGCAGCAGCTGTTGGTGCCTGAAATCCTCCACGTTTCTCCGGCGCAGGCCGAAGCGGCGGAGGCGCATGTGCAGGAGTTTGCCGCCTTAGGGTTTGCAGTGGCGCGTTTGGCGCCGGACCAGGTGGCCTTGCGCGCGGTCCCGAGTCTGCTGCTGGGCCGCGATCCGGCGAGCGTGGTGCGCGACGTTCTATCCGATTTGCTGGAACAGGGTCATTCGCGGCGCGTCGAGGAGTCGATCAATCATCTGCTCGCCACCATGGCCTGCCATGCGGCGGTCCGGGCGCAGCGCGCGTTGAGTCTGCCGGAAATGAACGCATTGCTGCGCGAAATGGAGCGCACCGAACGTGCCGACCAGTGCAACCACGGCCGCCCG
>PKXS01000101.1 GCA_003132425.1 Gammaproteobacteria bacterium
GTGCGCGGCATTTACGGACGCGAAATGTACGAGACGTGGTACGCGATGACCGTGATGCTGCAATCCGGACTCGACGTGAGCCCGGTCATCACCCACCGCTTTGCGGCAAGCGCGTTCGAAGAGGCGTTCGCCACGGCGGCGAGCGGGCGCGCCGGGAAGATAATCCTCGACTGGGAGCAGCTTTGATACGCGAGGAGTTTCGTGACGAGCTCGCCGGCGAGATCGATGCGCTGCGGTCGGAAGGATTGTTCAAGGCGGAGCGCGTGATCACCTCGCCCCAAGACGCGCGCGTGCGCGTCCGCGACGGGCGCGAGGTCCTCAACTTCTGCGCGAACAACTACCTCGGCCTCGCCGACCATCCCGCGGTCCTCGCCGCCGCGCGCGACGCGCTCGAGACGCTGGCGCGCGCTCACGGTTTGCCCGAGGTCGCGGCGATTTGCGGGCCAACCGCCGGGTTTCGACTGCGCGCGCGGCTCGCCATCCGGGGGCGGCTGGGCTCGCCCAAGCTGGGCCTGTTCGAGCTCGGTACCCACCGCGTGGTGCACATCTCCAACTGCAGTGTTCAGCACCCCTTGATCAACCGGGTTGCCGGCGTGGTGCGGCGCGCCCTGGTCGATGCTCGAGTGACTTGTTACTCGGACAAGGCGCATTTGGGTCTCGCGCGCTACTTGCAAGTGGTGGTGGAGCGCAGCTCGCAAACGGCGCAGGTGGTGATCGTCGCCAACAGCGCAACGCTTGACCCCTTGGCAGAGTGCTTCGAATTGATCCGCGAGCGGCTCGGGAGCGAGCTGCACAGCCTGTGGTTCAACGCCAATGGCGAGCGCTCCAATACCATTCTTGGTCCCGACTTCCAAAACTGGTGCGGGCCTGCAAGCGTGGTCGAGCGATTCGGCGGGGCCGCGGTGCACTACCCGCCGGGCGCATTCGGGCAAAACAATCTCGACATCGCGCAGGCCATCATCGAGCACGTGCGCGCGCAAATCCCGCCGGGCGCGCGCGTCGCGGAATTCTACGCAGGCGTCGGCGCCATCGGCTTGTCGGTGTTGGCCCAGGTCCGCGAGATCCGTCTGAACGAGGTCAGCCCGCATTCGCTGCACGGGCTCGAGCTCGGGCTTGGCGAACTCGACTTAAGGGATCGGGCCAAGATTTCCGTCATTCCGGGAGCGGCGGGCGCGGCGCTCGTGGCCGCATCCGGCGCGCAGGTGGTGATCGCCGACCCGCCGCGCAAGGGTCTCGACCCGGAGCTGACCGAGTACCTGAGCGAGAACCCACCCGAGCGTTTGGTGTATGTGAGCTGTGGACTCGAGTCCTTCCTCGACGACACCGCGCGCCTCATCTCACGCGGCAAGCTGTGCCTCGCCGCGCTCACCGCATTCAATCTCGTGCCATTTACCGAGCACGTCGAGACCGTCGCTCGCTTCGAGCGCGCCTGATGCCGCGAGGCGCCCGGGCCGGCGGGACCCGCAGCGCAGCCGGTGCGCTTAGCGTGGACTGCCGCTACAATGCCGCGGCTCGGTTCCGAAGCTTTCATTAATCCTACGAGAGATGAAACATGGACACTACTCAGGCGTACAGAATCATAGGTTCCAACCTTCCGACGTTGGTGAATCTCATGGTGACGGTGCAGAAGGGGGCCGAAGTGGAGGTCTTTTGCGATGCATCGGGCAAGAAATTATCCGTCTCGAAGCCCTCGGGCGAGGCGAACATCAAGCTGTGCTCGGTCACTGCGCCGGATCTCGAAGGAAGTTATGGCATACACCGCAAGGGGGATTCGTTCGTCACCGACGACGGGGAAGCGATTCCACAGGCTCAACTGGCGTCTCGCCTCGTCCAATACATCACTGATATGAAGGATGGCGGCGCGGAATGGGGCTGGGAGTTCAAGCCGAGCGGCGGCTAGCGCCCCGCGCAGCACCTAGCTCAGGAGCTCCGGCGCCTCGGCTATCCGATCACGTTCGCTTCATGGAGCGGACGATTTTCTTCAATGCGCGCAAACATCAGATCGGACAAATCGATGGATTCAAAGCGGCCGTGCAGAATGAGTTCGGCGACCGCTCGGCCCACGATCGGCGCTTGCTGCATGCCATGACCCGAGAATCCATTCATGAACAAGAGATTTTTCAATGAGGAATGCGCACCCAGAATGGCGTTGTTGTCGAAGCTGTTCATCTCGAAGTATCCGGCCCATGCGCGCTCGAGTTTCGCCTCTTCGAATGCCGGAATTCGATGCGCCAGAAGCGGCCATAGCTGCGCCTCGAACGCGCCGTAATCCGCCTCCAGCGGCGCCTCGTCGGCGGCGTCGGCCGGCGCAAGCCCGGCGATGAATCTGCGCCCCTCGGGGCGAATCCAGAATCCCGACGGATCGATCAACAACGGGAACGGCTTCATTGGCGCCGGACAGGAGATGACGTACACACTACGCCGGCGCGCGAACACCGGCAGCTCGATTCCAGCCATGGCGGCGATCCGCCTCGCCCACGGGCCGCCCGCGTTGACCGCGTGGGTGCAGCGAATCCGCGAGCCGTCCGACAAAGTGACCCCGGTCACGCGGGACCCGGCGATGTCCATTGCACAAACTTCCGCTTTCACGTACGTGGCGCCTTGCTTGCGCGCCTTGCGCGCGAATGCCGTGAGCAGTGCGTAGCCGTCGAACCAGCCTTCACCGCTTAAGCCCAGCGAACCCACGGACAAGTCCGAGGTGTTCAGCCATCGGAAGGCTTGCGCCAGCGCCGTGCGATCCAGGAGCGCAATCTCGGCGCCCATCGCCTGCTGCACGCCGTGTATGCGGCGCAGTTGCGCGGCCCCTTGGACATCCGCGAGATACAAATAGCCTTCCTCGCGCAGCATGATGTCCGGCCTCTCATCGTCGAACCCTAGCTCGTCGGCGGCTTGCCGAAGAAAGGCGATGCTGGCCTGTGAGATCCGTATGTTCACGGCCGTCGAGAATTGCTGGCGGATGGATGCCGCGGACAGCGCCGAGGAAGCGAATTCGTAGGATGGGTCACGCTCGACCACCGTCACGCCGCGCGACGGCTCGAGCCGCGTGAGCCAATAGGCGAGCGCGGAACCCATGACACCGCCGCCAATGATGAGCACATGATCACTCATCTAGAATAACGTCCGCACCGCATCCTCGAGCGTCAATGAATGGCCCTTCATCACTCGCTATTACAGCACGGTCTTGGAATCGCCCTGCTGGCGCAGTCGAGGGCCGGGACTCAATGGGATGCTCGGCATCAGTTCTCGGGCCTCCACCAACAGTGATGTTTTTGCCGGGCTATTTTCAAAGAGACTTTGCGTTTGATGTTGAGAAAATATAGTCAATTCAATTAGATATGCGCGTATTATCGTTGCCTCCCCCGGGCGCTCGGCACCAAGCCATGACAGCACTGCGCGATTTATACCCCGCCATCGACCCCTATGTTTCGGGACGCTTGGCGGTCGATGAGATTCACTCCCTGTATTGGGAGGAATGCGGCAACTCTAATGGCATACCAGTGGTTTTCCTGCACGGCGGACCGGGCGGAGGCTGTTCGGCGACGAGCCGGCGGTTTTTCGATCCAGCGCGCTATCGAGTGATCCTTGTCGATCAGCGGGGCGCGGGCCGATCGACGCCCAACGGGGAGTTGCGCAACAACACGACGGCACATCTCATTGCCGACTTGGAAAAATTGCGGGAGCTTCGTGGGATTGAGGCATGGCATGTCTTTGGCGGCTCGTGGGGTTCGACGCTGGCCGTGGCCTACGCGCAGGAATTTGCCGAGGCCTGCTTGAGCCTCACGCTGCGCGGCATTTTCCTGATGCGCGAATGGGAAATCCGCTGGCTATTCGAGGTGGGGCGCTTATTCCGGCCGCAGGCCTGGGAAGCACTGCTTGGCGGTCTACCGCCCACGCTGCGAGAGGGCGATCCCCTGGAGGGCTACGCGAAGCTGCTAGAACATCCGGATCATGCCGTCAGGCTGTCCGCGGCGCGCCGCTGGAGTATTTTCGAGGCGACACTGGCCAATTTGATTCCGGACGCAACGCGGGTCACCGAAGCGAACGAAGAGCAGGTGGCGTATGCAATGGCCCGTATCGAAGTTCACTATTTCCGCAACAATCGATACCAACCCGAAGACCAATTGCTTAGGCGGGTGGACCGAATTAGCCACCTGCCGGCAACCATCGTGCAGGGTCGCTACGATCTGCTGTGCCCGCCTATGACAGCCACTCAGCTGCATCGTGCCTGGCCGGGCTCCCGGCTCATCATGGTCGAGGATGCCGGTCACTCGGCGACGGAGCCGGGCATTCGCTCCGCGTTGGTGACGGTCATGGATGAAATCGCCGCACGATGACATTGCATCCGCGGGGACTCGCACCTGGGCCCCGCTGCGCGAATTCAAGGGTTCCCTATCCGCAAAGCCTGGTAATCCTGGATCGGGTGCTTGAAAATTCCGCTCGGAAGACTCATAAATCAGATTCGGCGAGCAATCTCGCGAAACACCCCGAAGGAGGGGAAAATGGCCACGGGCTGGGCGGGCGACGGCGCGGTGCAGGATCAGATCGACGCGACGGTAAAGGACGCCATCAAGCGCGTCCAAAGCCAGTTGCCTCAAGGACCATCCTTAACTCGCTGCGCGCAATGTGAAGCCGAGATTCCAGAGGCGCGGAGAAACGCCATTCAGGGTGTTCGCCTGTGTCTGGCTTGTCAGAGCGAGCACGATCGCGACGTGGCCCAGGTCACCGGCTATAACCGACGCGGCAGTAAGGATAGTCAGCTGCGTTGATCAGTCATGAAGCCGCGCCGACTCGCTGGGCAAGCTCGCCGGCGAAAGCCTCGTAAGAAATCCTTCCGCCGCGTACGCATCGCGTGGCTTTGGCCGAGTGCCCGCTTGCGGCGGCGCGTTTTACGCGCATTCGAGCAGGCGCCTAAAGTCATGCAGGTGGCGATTAGCGTCTCGATGGTCGCGGTCCTGTGGTTCGGTCTTAACTGGATGTATCAGGTCATCCGTAAACCATCGGAGCTATTCTTTCCCGTCAGTGGAACTCTGAACAAGACGGCGCCCGAGACTTGGCAGCGGTACCGGCCGCTGTTTCAAAAGTATTCCACGGATGTGATGACGCCGGAACTTCTCGCGGCACTTGCGCAAGTGGAGGGTTCAGGAAATCCGGTGGCGCGAACCTACTGGCGCTGGTCCTGGAAGCCAGGAGCGTTCGACGTGTACCGGCCCGCATCGAGCGCAGTGGGGATGTACCAGATCACCAACGGCACATTTGCCGAGGCGAGGCGATATTGCATTCGCCACCATGCCGTCATCGAGGATGGGCCATGGAACGACTGGAAGTCGTGCTGGTTCAACAGCCTTTACACTCGAGTCATCCCCTCGCATGCAGTGGAACTCACCTCGGCGTATCTTGATCGCAGCGTGGCAATCGCTCTGGAGCACCATGAGTCGAAATTCGCGACTCTTGAGCGAAAGCAAGAGTTGGCCGCATTGATTCATTTATGCGGCGCGGGCGCAGGCTACGCGTACGTCCGCCGCGGCATGCGGTTGGCGGAGGGTCAACGCTGCGGAGATCACGAGGCCCGGGACTACCTTGCTCGCGTGGATGCCGCGAAGCGCGTGTTCGGGGCTCTTCGGGCCGCGGGCAGTGGACCCAATGAGGAGCAACGGTGAGGCTCGGCGGCGCCTGCGGAAGTACAATGGCTGCCTGCACAGCTAGGGTCCTGATGAATCAAGAGGTGCAACCGTGCCGAAGAAAAAGCCGAAACGCCGAGTCAATCCGCCGGCGCGCACTTACGAAGTGAAAGCGGAGATTTCCAATGCCACACTCGCCAAGGCGAAATCGGCGCTCACCCTGCAAATTTATCGCAGGCAGGTAAAACTGGGCGAGATTCAGATTGGCCGTGGATCGCTCTATTGGTCGGGCGCGAGACGGCAGTCGGCGAAGCGAATTCATTGGGGGAGATTCGCCGAAATGATGGACCGGCTGGCGTATGGGTAAAGGCGTTCATCGGGAAGGAACAACGTGGCCAGTGAAGTAGAAGAGCGGATTCATCGGGCGCTGAGCGCTCATCCGCTCGAGAAGATCGACCAAGGGTATCGCCGAGTACATGAGACCGGGATCAGCACTCTTCGGCTGCTGCCCGTCCAAGGGGCGCCGCAGGGAATGCATGTCGTGGCGATTGCCGAGGTTCTCACAGAGTACAAGCTCGCGGGCCTGCCGTCTTTTCACGCCATCGGTGTGCAGAGACTCAACGCCATGGCAGTGCACGGGGCCTACTATCTCAGTAACGGCCAATTGCGGCAGACAGCGCAATACTCTATTCATTCCGACGAACCGGCCGTGCATCTTGCGGCGCAGAGCATTCTTAACGCATTCGGGGGACAGCTGCCGATTGGCCGCTCTACTGCGCTGGCAACCTCTTCCACGGCGGTGCTGGAGGAACAGCGGGCCCACCATGCGATGCCTCGTCAATGGCAAAAGCCGTTGGATGAGGAGTCTCTGAAGGCCGCCGCCACCCTGCTGCAGGGACGCGGGCTCGCGGCATCGAATGGGCCGACTGCCGTGTGGGCGGAATATCCCTTGAGCGGCGACTGTCCGTCGCGATCGATTGATCCACAAGCCGAGACCGCATTGCTGCAAGTCAACGCGGGAATCTCCCATCCAATTGCCGGCGCCGGGTATCTTGCGGCAATTTCGCTCCCCCTGACCCGGGCGCCGGCCAACTCCGCCGCTATCTGTCGCCGGCTCAATGCAATGGAGCTTGAGCAGGTGGATTTTGTACCCCGGGTCGGAGCATGGGGCCTGCATGGGCCCGGCGATCTGCCGGGCTACAGCTGTTTTATTCCTTGCGCGGACCCGATTGACGGCATGCATCTGACCATCATGTGGTGGTGCGCATTGCGAGCGGCCTGGATACGGGACCGATTGTGGGTGGCCAAGTCGGGGATTCAGCTCGATGCGTTGCCGGAAGCCAAGCCGGCGTAAGTTCATATCGCCTCGTGCATCGACTGCGCCGTCGCGGCGATGATCAAGCAGTTCATCAGCAAGGCGACGCTAAGTGCGGTAATTTTTGATGCGATCTGAGTGGTCATGTAAGT
>PKXS01000114.1 GCA_003132425.1 Gammaproteobacteria bacterium
GATGCTGATGCTGATGCTGATGGATGGAAGTCACCTGTGCTTACGCCCAATCTTCTGTTCGTCTTGTTAAAGCCGTGAGTAGTCTGGGTGGGCGACCACGCGCCATGCCGGTGTCCTGTCGGTGGCAGAGGGGACAGCGCTCGTCGGTTGGTATTGAGCAATGAACCAGCTCGCCGCAATTGGGACCGATAAACGATTGTTATAGTTGTCTATCCAGGTTTGGATTCGGCTGCTGCACGATGCCATCCAGGTCACGCCATTCGTACCCGCCAATGCATCCAGTCCATGGTGAAACGGATACAACTTTTCCGACGGCACAGCTTGTCGGTCAACCTGACGCCCGAGCATTATGTCGAACGAGGTTCGGCCAGAGAGCAGGAGCGGGTATATTTACCAACCGCGGACTCTGATTTCCGCAAGAACTAAACAGGGTGTCAGATCGAAGCGCCTCTATATTGCATTCAGCGAGTTACAACATGAAAGACTACGACAGCAAGCGGACACTGATTACAGGCGGTGCAGGCTTGTTACTCACCAGTCAAATGTCGAATAAAGTGGGAGCGAATGGCTCTATGCTAATACAATTCGACATAACGCATCAACCGCGGGCACGCGGCGGGAAGTCTGCTGGCGGACCCCCCCATCCCGACGCCCTCGGGGCCACCGCAATCCAGGCGACGCTTCTCCCCCAGAGCGCGCAGAAATTGACGTACTACAGCGATGTGTGGGTGTTCGCATGAAGAAGATTCTCCCATTTCTGGCGCTGTGGCCGGTGTTCGCTCAGGGCCAAGTGCTCAGCAACGTCACATTGAACAGTCCAGTTAAATTCGTCGGTTCTTCTACATTTTCATATCCGATGTTGTTTATAGGTTCCTCTGTGGACCCAAATGCCTCTAACTTCGGCATCGGCATCGGCGTATATCAAGGTGTGAACTGCGAAAGCGCTCGCGCCGATACCGTAATGACCTCCGGTTACAACTTTGGTGGAGGAAACCTAAGGGCTAAACCGGCCGAACCTACGGTTGGATTGGTCGTGGAAGATTACTACATACCTACCTGCGGAAGCGTTGCACAGACCGAATTGCATTTAAGCAGTACGGATATTACCGGAAATGAGCACAGATTTCTTTATTCGTTTGAGCGAGTCGATGGTAGTGACGGAGAAGTTCAATTAAACGGCAATACTATCGCTTTCAATAGCAATTCCAACACTAATAATTTTCCTGCCTCAGGTCCTGCTCCCATTGAGTTCAAATTAAATGAAACCCCGGCCGCTTCATCCATGTGGATGAATAACACCCAGATTATCTTCTTTCAGAACAATGTCCCTACTTTAGGACAGATGAATGCTGAGAATAACCATTTTTTGTACTTGCCCTATATAAACGCCAGTGACCAACTTGTGTTGCCAGGAAACGTTTATATACCTGGGACCGTTACTTTAAATGGTCCGTTATCAACCGGCGGATCGACGGTTATGGGAAACTTAACCGCCTCTGGAACCATCACCTTTCCCGGCGTGACGACCGGCACAAATACAGATTTCGTTTGTATGTCAGCCGGTGGCGTGCTGACGCTTCAGACGTCCGCGTGTACCATTTCGTCGCTGCGCTTCAAAGAGAATGTTAAGGACATGGAAAGCCGCGCAGAACCGTCTATCGACAAGATGCGAGTTGCGTCCTTCCAGATGAAGGACACCAACAACAAAGACCCCAACGCACGATCCAAACAGATCGGTCTCATCGCCGAAAACATCGCGCAAGTAGCCCCCGAATGTGCCATCTACGAGGATGACATGAAAACGCCGAAGTCCTATCGTCAGGAATGCGTGATTGCACTGCTCGTCAAGGCGATTCAGGAACAGGCCAAAGAGATCGCGCAACTGAAGGCACGGCATTGACCCCCCGTTAATCGCGGCAAAGAGAGTCCGGAAACAAGTCCGGATGCCGCTTTATGAGACGAGGCTGAAGGAACATGTGGACGAGGTGGTGCGCTCGAGCGTTGAAGAGACGCTGAACGCGCTGCTGGAGGCGGAAGCGGACCGAATTTGCAGAGCACAATGTTACGCGCGATCGGCGGAGCGGGTTGACACCCGTGCCGGTCACTACGGGGGCTCGAGACGAAAGCGGGCGCGGTGACGCTGAAGATGCCGAAGCTGAGGGGGCTACCGTTTGAGACGGCGATCATTGAGCGCTATCGCGGGCGGAAAGAGTCGGTCGAGGAAGCACTGGTGGATGTATCTGGCAGAAGTTTCGGTGCGGCGAGTTGAAGACATTTCCGAAGCGCTATGGGCACGCGGGTGAGCTCGGGCACGGTGTCGCGGCTCGGTCACATACTTGTTGTATACCGTGACGGCGTACTGCTGAGGCTGGCGGTGTCGGCGACAAATATTGTACCCCAGCCGTGCTATAGGACGCCCAGTAAGCTGCCGCCGCAGGCTCTGCAGGAGCTGACCGCTCTGATGCAGGAGATCTGTTCGTCGAAAACTTCGTGCGACCCGAAAGCCTCTGGAAGCACTTGCCGGAAGTCCTCCGGCAGGAAGTTGAAGAAGATTTCGCCGCGATCTTTCGCAACAGAAAAAAGAAAAATTGGGATCTTGCAATAAAGCGTGGCACACTTCGGGGGTCTCCTTGGATTGGTAAACTGGAGCCCCTGAACGGAATATTCTAAATCAAGATCCTCGAGGGGATCCGGTTCAACCCATCACCAAACTTGACCGCCCAAGTCTGAATACCCATCGAGACAAGCTGGTCATGCTTACTCCAACCGTGGGACATTAATTCTTATTTGCGGCCTCGCTGGATTCCTCGGCTTTCCCGTGCCCGCGCCCGACGTTCCGGCGCTGCTCAATCGCATGGCAAGCACGCTCACGCACCGCGGGCCGGACGACCAAGGCATCTGGATCGAGCCCTCCGCCGGCGTTGGGCTGGCGCACCGCCGTCTCTCCATCCAGGACCTGTCGCCGCTCGGGGCCCAGCCCATGCGATCGGCGGGCGGACGGTTTGTCATCGCTTACAACGGCGAGGTCTACAACTTCCCCGATCTGCGTTCGGAACTGAAAATGCGTGGCCATAGCTTCCGAGGTGGCTCGGACACGGAAGTGATGCTGGCCGCCTTTGAGGAGTGGGGCGTAAGGGACGCAGTACCGCGCTTTGTCGGCATGCTCGCCTTCGCGGTCTGGGATGACACAGACCAGTGCTTGTGGCTATGCCGCGACCGCCTCGGCGTGAAGCCGCTGTATGTGGGGCACGTGGGCAACAGCCTCGTCTTCGGTTCGGAGCTTAAGTCCGTCCGCTGCATTCCGGGCTTCGACCGCACGGTCGACAGGGAGGCGCTGACGCTCTTCATGCGCCACGACTACGTGCCCGGGCCCCACAGCATCTACGGTTCCGTGGGCAAGCTGCCACCCGGCGTGCTCGCCCGGTACAAAGCCTCTGCTGGCGGCCGACCACTGGAGACGCGCTATACCTGGTGGTCCGTTGAACAGGCAATGTCGAACGCGATCGCCATCCCGGGCGACGACGAGAGCGCCATCCAGCAACTCGAAGCCCTGCTCCTGGATTCCATCCGTATGCGCATGATCGCCGACGTGCCTCTCGGAGTCCTCCTGTCCGGGGGGATTGATTCAAGCACGGTGACGGCACTGACCCAGTCCATCAGCGTCAGCCCCGTCAAGACCTTCACCATCGGCTTTGAGGACGAGAGATTTGACGAGGCCGGCCATGCGCACAGCGTGGCCAGGCACCTGGGAACAGAGCACACGGAGCTGTATATATCGCCCAATGACGCGCTCAAGGTCGTGCCGCGCCTAGCCACGATCTTCGACGAACCCTGCGGCGATTCCTCCCAGATTCCGACATTGCTGGTTAGTCNNTCGCGCTGTCGGGCGATGGCGGCGATGAATTCTTTCATGGCTACGGCCGTTACACCACAGCCGAGTCACTGTGGCGGCGTCTCGGGCGCGTACCCCATGGCCTGCGGTCAATCGCGGCGCAGTTGGTGGAAGGACTGCCGTCGGCGCTGATTGATGCGACCCTTCCGTGGGCCAGCGAACGCTTCGGCCAGTACGGCGCCCGCGGCACGCCGTCCCAGCGACTGCATCGGCTGGCGCGCCTCGCCCGGGAGCCGGACTGGTTCCACTTCTATCGCGGGATTGTGTCCCGCTGGTCCGAGTACGACGGAGTCGTCACGCAAGGGTCCGATGCGGGCCATCTGCTAGCGGACCCGCCCGCCTGGATGCGGGCGCTGTCCCCGAGCGCCTACATGGCGACCGCCGACATCCAGAGCTACCTTTGTGATGACATCCTAGCGAAGGTCGACCGGGCCAGCATGAGTTGCGGCCTGGAACTGCGCGAGCCGCTGCTGGACCATCGCGTCGCGGAGTTCGCGCTGGCCCTCCCGCTCACGCGCAAGTATCGTAACGGTCAGATGAAGTGGCTGCTGCGGCACGTGGCCTACCGGCACGTCCCGGCGGTGCTGCTCGACCGGCCGAAGCAGGGCTTCGAAATGCCCGTGGGCGCGTGGCTGAGGGGGCCGCTCCGGGACTGGGCCGAGGCGCTGCTGGATCCTCGGCGACTCGCGGCCGACGGGTTCCTCAATCCGGAACCGGTCCGCCGGTGCTGGGAAGATCACGTCAGCGGGCGCCGCGAGTTTGCCGGCAAGCTCTGGGACGTGTTGATGTTCCAGTCCTGGATGGACGAGGAACGGCGCGAGAGCTCCACCGCGCGGAAGAATGTCTGAACAACGCGCGTGGATTACACCGCCGCACCACTTCTGTTCCGCATTCCCAGGGCCATGCGCTACCCGGGCCTGGCGGCCGACTGCTGATGGAATACTTGGCAGTAGTTGAATTTTGCTTCGCCGACCGGCCAAGCGGTGCCGGGCGGGTGGCGTGGGACATCGCCACGGCGATGCGGCTGCGGGGCCACTCCGTGACGATCCTGTGCTATCTCGCCAATAACGAGATGCCCGAAGGTGTTGAGCTGATGGACGGCATCCGCGTCGTGCGCTTCCGGAAGAGCGAGCGGCCCAGCTGGCATCCCGCGCGCCTGCGAGCCATCAGGGATGCCACGGCGGCGGCATGCCGAACGTGGCTCGGCGACCGGCGGTTCGACGTCGTGCACGTGCATTCCCCGATTCAAGGCGTCGGTGTGCTGGCAGGCCTGGGTAGACGGCCGCGCTACGTCTATACGGCGCATTCGCCGGTTGTTCTGGAACAGGACATCATATGGCGCTCGCAGGGTTGGACCGGTGTGCTTAAACTGCTGCTTGGTAGGGGCCTTCTGGCGAGCGTGGAGCGCCGCATGCTGGAAGCGTCGGCGGCAATCCATGCCCTGTCCGAGTTCACCCGCTCGGAACTGGAGCGCGCTTACCGGGTGGGGCAGCGCGTGTCGGTGATCCCCCACTGGTACACGCCGCGGGGACCTCGGCTCGGCAAGCCCGAGGCCCGCCGCGCACTCGGCTGGCCCCAAGACGCCAAGATCTTTTTCACGGTTCGCGGCATGGGACCGCGTTACGGCCTGGACGTGGCCATTCGGGCGCTGGGGCCGCTGACGCAGGAGTCAGACTGCCACTTCTATCTCGGCGGGGACGGGCAGTTGCGGCCGGAGCTCGAGGCGCTGGCCGCCACGTTCCGGCGCGCTGGCAGTCTTGACGAGCGCATCCATTTCATGGGACGGATCTCGGACGAGCAACTCGAGACTACCTACGCGGCTGCCGACCTCTTCATCCTGCCTACGCTCGCACTTGAGTGCTTCGGCCTGATCACGATCGAGGCCATGAGCTTCGGCTGTCCCGTGTTGGGAACGGATGCAGCCGCGATACCCGAGTCTTTGGCCCCGATCCTGCCGGAATTTATCGTACCTGCTGGCGACGTGGCCGCACTGCAGTCCCGGGCTCGCCAGTTCCTGCAGGGTAGTCTCTCCGTGCCCGGCCGGCAGACGCTGATAGACTACGCTGGCGGCCGGTATGGGGAGGCGACGGTGGTGCCAGAGCTGCTTCGGCTGTTCGAGCCTTCTGTATGAGCGGGCGCTGGAAGCCGACCGCCCTGCTGTTGCTTCTGGGCAGCGGTTCGGCGCTGTCCGCGCAAAGCGAAAATTCTCCGGACCGCTTTGGTTGTATTGCGACCAACGCGACCCCCTGCTGGCAAGCTGCCATCCGCGAGGCAATGCCGGCGGGACGCACGCCGTACTTCGCCAGCGTGACGGGGACGGCCGGCGCTACCTACGTTATGCGAGACACGCTAATTATCGAGTCCGCGTATGGAGGCACGATCGATGGCGGCGGATCGGTGCTGGAATGGCAAGGGCCGCCGGATCGGCCACTGTTCCTGGTCAAGAATACGCAACAGATGCGTTTCACTAATCTCCGCATCGTCGTGGTCACGCCGCTCGAGGCCGCCTTCGAGTTCACCAAAGCGCCCTATGGCAAGGATCCGGTCCGGAACGTCGCTCCGAGCCTGAACGTCATCGATTCAGTGAGGATTGAGGGCGTCAAGCTTGGCAACCTCCGCTATGGTGTCCGCTTCAGCAAACGCTACGGAATCGACGAGGACAACGACCAGTCCACGATTATGAACACGGCCATCTACAACGTCACGGAGGCGGCGATCTCGATTGAGCACACCCAGTCTCAGCATCACCATTTCTACGCTGTGAAGGCGACCGGCGCGGAGGGCAACCAGAACGCCTCTTTTGTCCGGGCCGATGGAGGCAGCTTTTCGTCGCTCGGCGGATTCCACGGGCGGTTTGGTGGAGCGGTCTATAGCATTTCCTCCGTCTACGGCACGGATCTCATCGTTGACGAGAACAGCGAGGCTAGCGCGCGTTTCATTCGGACGCCCGCCGGTTCGGCGAGCTTCCCGTTTCCGGTTCACGTCGTGGGAGGACGTTTCGCCGTCGACCGGCTGGCCAGTGACGGTAAGTTCATCGATTTTCATCGCATGGGTCCGCTCAGCATCGACGGCTTGAGGGTCGACGGGATCGTTCCGCCTGGCGCGGCCAGGCCAGTGATCTCATTTCTTCCCGCTCCCGTCAACGGCAACGGCCAGGGCACCTTGGCAGTCAGCAATATGGCCTTCACGGTGCCCAGTTCGGTATTCTGGGATGTGCTGGTCATCAACGGCGCCACGCGACTTACGTCCGGCGGCAACGCTTGTGTGGACGAGCGGGGCAGCGTCACCCCGTGCCGCGGGCTGGCGAACGGCATCAGCAACATGGGTGGCATTTCCTTCCAGGAGATCTCGGTATCGCCGATACGGGATTTGGCCCCTGGTCATTCACTGTTCTGTGAGGATTGCGCGGCAGACGAGTCAACCGGCGCTTGCATCGGGGGCGGTCAGGGGCGCTTTGCCCATAAACTTCGCAGCGGCTGGACTTGTAAATAGTGTTGTGTCCCGCAGATAACTTTGCCAAGCCCTTCGAGTTAGGCAAGGATCGAGTCGGCGGTGGCGGTCCACATAAAAGGTTCTGAATCTTGAAATTATGGCGCCTGGTCATGTCGGCGCGCGAATTGTGGCACGTCCACGACTGGTGCCAAATCCTTCGGCCATCGGCTACGAATATCGGCGGTGAAACCCTGGTACGGATCGCCGGCCAGCAAGGACTCGGTGGGATGAAGAGAAGTCAGGTTACGCCGGTCGAGACGAATCCACGATAGCTCCGGAGCCGGAATCGGGCGCACGGGCACGAGGGCAATTTCCGGTAATTGTGAAAGCAAGAGACAAAGTTCCGCGCCAACTTGCCCATTGGCGCCGACCATTGCGATTCTAGGCATGACGTTTTCCGACCGTGTAAAGCTCTTCGATCAGGGCCGTGCTGAGCAGTGCGCTGCGCGCAGAAATTTCGGACTCGGTTTTGGTCAGCAAGCCTTGTAAGAACGATCGCCGTTGCAAAAAAAACGCCTGACTGGAAGTTCCCGCGGCGTGTACGGCCGGCACGAGCTAGCTAGGTTGCAGTCGAGGGTCGCGAAACGTCTCCCGTGCGCACCTCTCCTCCGGGCCGTATCTCGCTCCATACGGTATAGTTCTCGAATTCCAAAGTCATCGTATTAGTCTGTCGGTCGAGCCAACTCACGCAGTAGTCCAAACACAGGCCAGAGTCCGGCAAATACTCTGATTCGGCCAATCTAATCGTGGCCGATATTTTCCGATCGACCGCGCCGTCGAAAACCAATTCGCACGCTTGGGCATCGAAAGCGCGCGCGCCGGTAATGAACAGAGCGACGTCCAAGGAGTGGCAGCCAAGTTCGGATAGAATGCCGCCCAACGCAGACTGTCGAGAGTCGTCTAAATAGGAGCGATCCACGTGGCTTCCCGTAGTGCGATTCCATTCGGATATTTTCATACGGACGGGCCGGCCGAACGGTCTGGTCCTTACGAGGTCTCGGAGAGGTCGGGTCGAAGAGTAAAAGCGCCGCATGTAACCGCGCGCTAACCGGTGCGGCTCGAAACGCTCGCTGATGGCAAGATGCTCCACGGCTGAAACGGCAAATCGCTTTTCCGCGAGCACGGCCGTTTCGCGTGCCGAGAAGGTATCGCAGCAAGCACCGCGGACCCTAACCGGGATTGCAATCAACGCGACATCGCAAGGCGGTAATTCCGCGGGTGAGCAAGGGTCCACCGCACGAAGGCCATTGGCCTTAGCGACCGTACAGGTCCGATCCAGGTTCGAGTCAAAGACCCAAGTCACCTGCACGTCGGGCATGATCAGCAAAACTGGCAGGTGCACTTTGCGAGCGATGTCGCCGGCGCCGATCACGCCAACAGAAAGCACCTAATCGACTCCGGGCGCGAATTGATGACCGTAGAACCGATACAATAATAACCGCCACGGCATAAAGCCTATGACCATGACCGCAAAATCGCCCAATAAACTATGTGTGACGAGCGCCTACCACCATGACGAGGGCGCGTAACGTGACGCAGGCCGGCGATCAAACACCGCTGCGCAGATACAGAACCATCATCGGTCAGGGAATCTGGGTATTCGTCGGCCAGGCAGTCAGCGCTATTTTTCTGTTAGCAGGTACACGCCTAATAACGCAATTCGTAAACCCGGAACTCTATGGTGCCGTAAATTTGGTTCAAAATGCCCTTGTACTCTTGCGAACCCTGTTCTGCTCGCCAACGCTAAATGCCGGCTTGCGCTATTACCCCGACGCAGAGCGCGGAGGCTATCGGCCGGCCTTCAGACGATTCCTTTCGGGCGAGCTTGGACGTGCGCTCGTTGTCATGGAAATTCTCGCCATTGTCGGCGGCATTATCTGGAGTCTGGCCGCGGGAGTTCATCTTTCGGTGGTGCTGGTATTGGTGGTGTTAGTCGGCGCCGATGTCGCGCGTACGCTTGAGATGACGTTGTTCAATGCCGCTCGAAGGCAGCGCCCGGCCGCGATCCTGAGTGCGGTCGAAAATCTGGCGCGGCCCTTGCTTGTGGTCGGGGGTGTTCTTTTCCTCGGCAAGTCCGTCGAGGTGATTCTCGGCGCGATCGCTGCCAGTGTCCTCATCACCCTCGCTCTGTTGTATGTGGCCGTGAAGCCCGTCGGGTCCAGCGACGAAATTGCGCTTCCTCGGCATCTAGCCGCGGAAATGCGGCAATATGCGATTCCCTTAATACCCATAGCTTTGCTCAATTGGATCACTTCGGTCAGCGATCGATACATTATCGCTTCGTTATCTCACGATGCGGTGAGCCTTGGAGTTTACGCAGCGGGCTATGGGCTAATAAGCCAACCCTTCCTAGTAATCAACGCAATCATCGCTTTGACCCTACGGCCGGCTTATTTTTCGGCCGTAGCGCGCAACGACGAGGCACACGCCAAACGGGTCTTTGGTGCATGGCTTGCGATTACTGCTTCAATCTGCGGGATCGCTACATTGGCGATCTATTTCGCCCGCGTTTTCCTTGTCGAAGGATTTCTCGGCCCGCAATATCGTGGAGCGATCGAGTATGTTCCGTGGATTGCGCTTGGCTATCTCTTCTACGTGGTCGAGCAGGTCTTAGAACAACCTTTGCTTGCGCACAAGCGGACATTTTCGGTGCTGGTTGCCCAAGTTTGTGGCGCTGTCGCGTCGCTTGTCGTTACGATCCCGCTCGTCATCCATATCGGGGCCGTCGGTGCAGCGTACGCGTGTCCAGTCTACTTCTTGATCCAGGCACTGGTCGCAGCGACGCTGGTACGGAGGCGGAACGCAAGTTGAACGAGTATACTGAAAAAGGCGCAGGCATTTAGTAAGCCCACAAATGGCATTGTCCGGCTCTGGACGGGAATTTGGGCGCGGACGAGGTCAAAACGAAGTAATTGAATGATACTAAGGTAATCAAGTGGCCCTCCTAGCGCGGCGGTGGATTTGGCGGGCAGGACGTAAGCTGTATATGCTTGCGCGCAAGGAAGAGCCTAACGAAATGTCGACGAACGGTGAGCTGCGGCTGCAGCGCTTGGTCATTGACAGCATTCCATTCCGTTCCAAGATCGTCGCCTTTGACGTCGGTGCCAGGATTGGCGATTGGTCGAAGGCCTTCGTCGATCGCGCCGCGGGCCGGCCCGGCAGTTTCCAGTTACATGCATTCGAACCCGTCCATGACAGCCGTAAGAAACTTCAGGAAACCCTTGCCCAGCAAGTCGGCGTTGGTGAGGTCCTTATTAGTGGATGCGCCCTGTCGAATGAGTCGATAAGAGTTCCTATTTACGTGCCGACAACCATGGGTGGCACGAGCACCTTGTACCCGGAATCAACGATCAACTATGAGCAGGTGCTCGAGGTGGAAACAAGCACGATAGATCAATATTGCATTGAAAACTCTATCGAACATATCGATCTCATCAAGATTGATACTGAAGGGAACGACCTAAGAGTGATTCAAGGGGCGGTTAAATTATTGAGAACCGGCAAGGTGGGAGTCGTTCAGTTTGAGTACAACCATCGGTGGATATACTCGCGAAGCTATCTAAAAGACGTTTTTGATCTTGTTCGCAATACCCCGTATCGCATCGCAAAGGTCTGTGCATCGGCGCTCGAAGTTTATGTCGAGTGGCATCCAGAACTCGAACGCTTCTTTGAGGCAAACTACGCGCTCGTGCATAATCGGCTGATGGCTCCACTCAAGTGCGTTTTTTATCGGATTGGTTCCTGCAATTCCTGTGAGCCTGCTGAAGAGGTGCGCGGCGATGCCTTCACCGCGCACTCCATTCGCAAGGCGTAAGCATCGCTAGATTAAGCCGATTGGCTGCGCGCGATCATGGGCGCTCAAGCACAGGGGTTCTACGCGAATCTCAGACGGTCGACTACTTTCATCATTTGCAGCATCCGATCCTGATTGCTGTACCCACTGCACAGGCAACGCTGTCTGCCGGCCTCTGCGATGGCCCGGCGTTCCGCGGGGTGCGCGATGTAGTACAACGCCTTGTCGACGAGTTCGGCATCGCTGCTGAAAAACTCCGCTTCCTTGCCCTCCTCGAACAGGGCCCGGTGCTCGTCCGTTCGCTCTGCCAGCATGAACCCTCCGCAAGCCGGTATCTCCAAGCTGCGGGTTGTCTGCAGGTCCCGATTGCTCTTGCGTAGGAAGCAGAGGTTAATATCGAACGCGCACAGCGCCAGCGCGTAGTCATTACCCCATAGTGGCCGACTCTCCAAGCGCAGAAACCTAGAGCGGTAGCGACACTTGCTCCAATCGTCACCCCAGACGCGCACGGGCACGCCCGCACCAGCCAATTGACATATGGATGCCGACCGCTGCGCCTCCCATTGACCTACGAATCCGACCACCTCTCCCAGTTCCACTCGCTGCTGTTCGCTCAGCACGACCGGCCGATGCGTCGACGGATCGTAGGCATTGCTGATGAAGTGGGCACGCCTGGCACCGAGCTTCTCCAGTTCCTTGACGCCGTAACTCTTGGTCGTGAAATAGATGTCGTACTCGGGAAGACCGGCTATGAAGCGGCGCGATTGATTACCCGGGCTCATCATATCATCGGGAGAATAGCCCACAATGATGCAGCTCGGGCAGTGGGCGCGTACAGCACGAAGAGTCTCGGCATCGAGCGTCAGACCTTTGTCTATCCACAAGATATCCGGTGCCTCCCGGGCGGTTGCTTTGCGAATCCTGGCGTTTGCGCCCGCCAGATCGATCGGGCCGGCCAATCGGCGCCAGATACGCATGAAGAGGGACATCTCCAGGGAATGAATGGAGTCAGGCCGGGTATCGATCGGAAAGACAACCGCACCGACGTCACGCAGCGCCTGCATCCGGTGAAGTGCAGTACTCCCGCTCCAGAGCGACCCCACGTACACTATCCTGGTACCCGACAGTGTCATTCACGCATACCTCGCGCAATGAACACGCGGGTGAATACGCCACTCCCCGTGCTGCCGGTTTCGACGAGGTTGCGAAAGGATGCGCTGGCCCTGTAGCCGTGCCACAGCAGTACACGCAACAGGGACAAAGGACCATGAAGCACCGGACCCTGTTCCCGGGCTTCAAAGCCCCGGAATCCGCACACACTGAGGAGCGTCTTCAGTNNGAGTCTGCATTTGGTGTTTGAATGATCAGGGTACCGCCGGAACGGAGTGCGCCATGACATGCATCCAAGAAGGGAAGAACTTCGTTCTTGCTGAGGTGCTCGACGATATCGAGGGCCGTGACCAGAGCAAATTGGCCGCGATTTCGGCCGAGGAACTCGACGACGCTCCCAAGCTCAACTCTGGGAGAAATGTTCCTTGCGATCTCCACTTGTTCAGGGCTGATGTCCACGCCGCGTACGTTGGTATAGCCGCGCTTCGCAAAGTAGCGAATGAGCCGACCGTAGCCGCACGCGACATCCACAATGGGCGCTCCCGGATCATCCGGTAACCAGCCCCGCAGGTAAGAGTCGTAGGGGTCGCCCCAGCGATCTATTTCCTCGAGCGAGGGGACTTTCGACACCCCTTGCACGACGGTAGAGTATTGCTGATAGATCCGAGCGCGATAGCCCATATACAGACTTTTAACCGCTTCCGCCCGTTTTCCTCATGGCGGCATGGAGAACAGCGCGAACCTCGTGACGCAAGCTCTCATCCTGGCAATACTCACGAGCCAGACGCGCGGCGCCATCCGACCACTCCTGAAATTGCACGTCACTCATCCCCGCGAATCGTTCCAGTGCCTCAACGAAGGCCCTCGGTCCATCCAGGCTCAACTCATAGCCCGCCCTCTTCTCACACAATTGGCGCCACGGCGTGCGGTCAGAGATTAACACGGGACATCCGGCCAGCAATGCCTCCAGTATTACGTGGCCAAAGTTCTCACCGAGCGTCGGTAGGAAGAACACGTCGTAGGACGACATGACACAGATGACCTCATCGGGCGGCACCGCTCCGTGGTAGGTCACCGTGATGTGCGGCGGGAGCC
>PKXS01000125.1 GCA_003132425.1 Gammaproteobacteria bacterium
CGCCCAGACCGGACGCTTACGACCGGCCAACCACGCACCGCTTACAAGCCTATTTCCAGAATTTCTAGAGCAGTTTGAAAAGTAAATTACCGACGAATGCGATGATTTTGGGGGTCTCAACTTCCGCGACTCCACGAAAGGCGCCCACCAGAAGGTGGCTGCCCTTGAACGACTCCGGACGTCAATAGACGACAAGAAGCTATGTTTTCGTCAAGATTTCTCCGAATTTCCAGCAATTTCGTCGACGAAGCGGACGTTCTTGGACGTCCTTGAACGCTATTGGATGGTGGGCGTGTACCCACCGAATCCGAACTCTAATCCATTGTTTATACTGCCTTTTTAGTTGCGCTCAACAGAAAATGCCCCCAAAAGTGCCACCACTTGGAAGTGGATGTATCCGAACAGCAGTGGATCTCTCCGGAAGTTCGGGACGTAGGAGTCGCAGGTTCAAATCCTCTCACCCCGACCATTGATTTTAATGGATTTTTCGTCTGATCTAGGTCGAAGCAAATCGCGCGTATTGATTAAAAACTCGAAAGCGCTCAGGCCACGGCGCGAACAACATGGATACCCTTTCGCGCGCGTACGTTGGGAAATTCGTCGAACCGCTGTCGAAGTCCTTCATAGCCGTCATTTTTTGCCAAGGCGATTACCCCGGCGTGTCAATATTTTCCTACTCGAAGTCGAGCCTGCGTCCACTCAATCTTTCGCTCGGTATCAACGAAAATCGCCGTCTGCCGACGCCCGCGGGCGCGGCTACGGGTAACTCAAGGAGCAAAAATGAAGAGCATACTGGCATCACTGATTTTGATCGCGCCCCTGGTGGCATTCGGGGCCGACTCCACTCCTGACGCGACGTTCTACAAGAAGGCGGCGGAAGGTGGAATTGCGGAAGTGGATGCAGGCAACTTAGCGCAGCAAAAAGGCAATACCCAAGAAGTGAAGGACTTCGGGGCGATGATGGTCAAGGACCATTCAGCGGCGAACGATAAGCTTCGGGCACTGGCCGCCTCGAAGAACATCAGCCTTCCGACCAGCGCGAGCATTGGCGAAATGGCAACCAAGGCGAAGTTGGACATGTTGTCCGGTGACACCTTCGACAAGTCATATATCAAGTCGCAGATCAAAGACCATTACGGGGCCATCGCCCTGTTCAAGAAGGAAATCGCCTCCGGCCAAGATCCGGACGCGAAAGCATTTGCCAGCGCAACGTTGCCAACCCTGCGGATGCATCTGAAGAAGATAAAGGCAATTGCCGCGGATGCGGGTATCACGAAGTAATCCCAGCGGACGATCGCCCGTTCGGGACGTAGGAGTCGCAGGTTCAGGTTCTGGTGCATCTAGGGATTTCGACCCTGCGAAGATTCTCTTGCGGATAGAGGACCCACAAGCCGCGAATCAAAAATGCCTTATTTCAAGCGGTTTCCCGTCGCTGACGAGAGTGCTCTTAAGCGCTTCGGCGGCCAAGCGCACACTATTGTCCGTAGATGCGCCGGAACCCCCCTCATTGGTGCGAATCGAGCGGACTCCATATTCAAGATACCGTAACTTGCGATGATGATCGAACCCGCGCGAGAGATCATGGCGCACAAGCAAAAAAGCTTCGAGGAGTTACGTGACAACATAGAGCAGGAGCCGAGCGCACTCCCTCTTGACCACCTGGTAGCACTCGCAAGACCGCGCTTCTAGACCGACACGATCGAGCACGGTGATCCGACCTCGCTGGTAATGAATCAGTCGGGCGGCCTGCAACTTCCTTGCCGCGCCGGTCACTCCCTCGCGGCGCACGCCCAACATATTCGCGATCAGCTCCTGCGTCATATTTAGTTCATTGCTTGGCAAACGGTCCAGGCTCAACAGCAGCCAGCGACATAGTTGTTGATCCACCGTATGATGCCGATTACACACTGCGGTCTGCGCCATCTGCGTAATCAGCGCCTGCGTGTACCTCAGCGCTAAGTGTGCGAAATGTCCGAAACGCGCGAATTCCGTTTTTAAAATACTCGCCTTTAGTCGATAGCCGCTGCCCATGCTTTGCACTACTGCTCGGCTTGGCGTACTTTCGCCACCCATAAACAAGGAGATGCCGACCATACCCTCGCTACCGGTGATCGCGATTTCCGCCGATGCGCCGCTTTCCATGACGTACAGAAGCGATACGATGCTGGTGGTCGGGAAATACAGATAGCTCAAATGACCGCCAGACTCGTAAACCACCCATCCTAGGGGCATCGCTATGAGTTCGAGATCGGGCAGCAGGCGCGCGTAATCTTCCGCGGGCAGAGCAGCAAGAAAATGGTTTTGCTTCGGGATATGTGGTGAAGGCATGGCGGCTTCCTCCGTCCGTCGCGGACGTGTTACCGTTAGGATCAAAGTCGAAAAACGTGGCGCAACAACTCAAACTGATCCCACACAATTTGTTTCATGTGCACCCATTGTTTTTGATATGTTGCCTGCCCATGCCGGCGTACAGAGTTTCTTCAACCTATTGGAAATGCGACATCGAAATAGATGAGAGTGTGCCGCCATATTTGCTTAGCAGTTTGACGCCGAAAGGAGAAACTTCCAGGAGGCTGGCGCGATGATCGTTCGCACGTTTGCGTCGGATTACGATTCCTTGCTCAATTAACCTAGCTAATTTGCGGCGTACCGTCGTGCGCGAACAAATATTCAGCAAAAAGAGCTGTTTCAGCGTTAGTGATTGCCCCTGCTCTTCCGCATAGCCGATCTCGATGACGATATCAAAATCGAAGATGGACCTGAGGAAAGGAAGTTGCCGCTTTTCAAACTCCCTGATTTTTTTCAATCCGGTGAATAATTTCATCGTTTATATCGTTTTCATTATTGATGATGCATCCCCATAATGTGATCTAATTCAGGAAGTTAGCAAGCACAATTAGGTCTCTTTTTGACACACAAAGCCGTATCGCCGAGCGAGAGCGCCGTGGCCCCATCGGCGCCGTCCATGATCCGGTCCGCCGCCAGGACGAGCACTCTCGCGGTCACGACGATTTCGACGATTAGCGCATGCGGCGTCCCGTTGCTCCAGACGTGGCCGCCCGCCTCTGCACACGTGTGGGAGGCGAATTACTGATCATGCCGCGACGGGAGTTTCGAATTGTCCATGGCAATGCCGTTTCCAGGCATAGTGAGCCAGGTTCGCTTTCGATGATGAGGAGTTTCCGGCACGATTCGCGGGCGTGGTGCCATTGAGCGAACGATGAACGCGAACGCTGTTGTAATAGTTCCGGAAGTGTTCGAGCTTTTTGTGAAGATCGACGGAATTCCAGAAGAATAAATGGTCCAGGTATTCGCGCCGGATCGTCCCGATCAATCGCTCAATAAAAGGGTGCGACATCGGGGCGTAAGGCACGGATTTGATCTCCTCAACCTCGAGGATTCGTAGGTTCGCGAGCCATCGGTGAAGGCGGAACAGAGGATCGTGATCCGTACTTATCCGCGCTGGCGACGTTTGGCCGGCAATCGCCTGATTGAACATGCGGCATACCGACGGGCCGTCGATGTATTCGCCTCCGATGCCGATGCCGAATCCGATGATGCGGCGGGTGAAGAGGTCCATAACCACGATGACCCAATGGCTGCGAAGCATAATCGACTCGCACCGAAACAGGTCCACGCTCCAGAGGCTGTCCTTGGTCTGCGCGAAGAAGGTGAGCCAGGAGGGACCCGAGTGCTCGGGATGATCGGGACGGTAGTGCGCCGAGAGCACCCGGCGCACGACGTCCTTATCAATCTGCACACCGAAGGAGTGAGTGATCTGCTGAGCAATGCGCTGATAGCCGAACCTGGGGTTATGAAGCTTCATCTCAATGATGGCCGCGATGATTTCCTGCGTCGGACCCTTCGGACCGGGCTTGCGTCGGGTTCCCGCGGACGAGAACAGGCAGCGATATTTTCGATCGACCAACGCCTTGTGGAATCGCAACAACGTCGCCGGCTTGAGAATTGTGGCGAGCTTCGCGATTCGTCGGGGACGCACGAACAGCGTCATTAATCCGAGCACGAATCGATCGATTGTGGTCAGAGGGGGGCGCGTCGACGGAAACGGCGGCTGATGAGGAGTTGCTGTTTAAGCAGCAAAGACTCGGCAATGACGATACTCCCGGCATACCACAGGTCATCGCAATAGATTCCAGACGAGATTCGTATTGAGTCCACCGGTTCGGCTTGCGAAACTTCGCCCAATGCGATACTGTGATCTCAGATCTGAGATGTTAATTAATCTGACTATATAAATTAAAAATGCAACTTTTTAGGCATGGTTGTGCGTAAAGAATTCATCAGGCGCGAATGGCCATGACGGACCGCCGCAAAGACCTTGGGGATGCGCGCGTCGTGGTGATTGGCGGAGGCATTGCGGGCTGCAGTGCTGCTTACCACCTCGCCGCGCTTGGGTTGAACGACGTGCTGCTACTCGAACGGTCGGCACTGAGTTCAGGTACTACATGGCATTCCACCGGAAGCATGGAAACTTACCGCGATAACCCACTCATTTTTGAGATGGTACGCTACACGGTCGACTCGTTCCCTCGCCTCCAATCAGAAAGCGGCCAACAGTTGGGTTGGCGCAACCTTGGCCGGGTGATGTACACGGACCGCGAATCGCGTTTTGAACTCTTCAAGGCGCTTCCGGAGCTCGGCCGTGCGCGGGGCATCGATATTGATTTGTTATCGCCTCATGATGTCGGCGCGCGGCTGCCTATCATCGATTCGCAGGGCCTCGTGGGTGGCGTCTGGATTCCAAGCGACGGATGCGTAAACCCCACCGACGTGGTGATGGCGTACGCAAAAGTCGCTCGGGGCCGCGGCATACGTATTCACGAACAGGTAAGAGTACTTGAAATCGTCGTCAAAAATGGCGCCGTGCGCGGTGTTGTTACTGAGCATGGTACCGTCGGCTGCGATACGATAGTCGTTGCTGCCGGACGGTGGTCTAACGCGATTACAAGCACGTGCGATATACACCTGCCGGTCTTTGCGCTGGAACACCAGTATATCATCACCGAACCCATCCCTGGTCTGGACCGGAATCTGCCATTGATATTGTCATACGACGATCGGTTGTATGGCCGAGAAGAAGTTGGCGGCCTCATTCTCGGCAGCTTCGACGACAATGCGATCCCCGTTGCCTCGCCAAACACTGCGGAAAGCAGCGCTTTTGCGCTTCTCAACGAGCGCTGGGAACAATTCGAGCCGTACATGAAGACGGCACTGCGCCGATTCCCCTTGCTTGCCAATACCGGCATAAAAATGCTGCTCAATGGACCGGAGAGTTTCACGCCCGACGGCGAGATGCTGCTTGGCCCAATTCCAGGCGTCGACGGATTGTATTCAATTTGCGGCTTTAACTCTAACGGTATCGCGCTGTCGCCGGCGGCGGGCAAATTTATTGCGGAGTGGATCGTCGAGGGTGCAGCCAACGCCGACGTCACCCCGTTAGACGTGAGACGGTTCGCCGTCCACCTGGGCTCGAACGCATTCATGCGCGAACGCGTTACGGAAATCCCGAGCTATGCGTCTCAGCTGCACGGACCGATGGATGATTATACAACCTCGCGCGAGCTGCGCCTTTCGCCTGTCCATACATTGCTCGCCGGGGCAGGCGCACGCTTTGCTTCGGTGAACGGTTGGGAGCGCCCACTCTGGATAAAGACCGCCACGACGCCTGATTGGATCGACGCGGTTGCTGAAGAAGCCAACGATGCGAGTCGCGGAGCGCTGCTGGTCGACCGCTCTGCTGACGTTAAGATTGCTTTGTTTGGCGCCAGCGCGAAGCGTTGGCTCGCCGCGAAGTTAGGCGAAGCGCGGGCGACGCCCGATTCTGCCGCAGCGTTCGTCGCCTTCCCCGGCGACCAAGGCCAAGTGGAAGCGCTAGGACGTGTTGTGCCGTGGCGAGGCGGATGGTTGCTCACTGCTGGTCCTGAGCAAGAAAATCGTCTGGCGGAATGGGTGCGGCGCGCAGGAGTTCCGGACGAGGCGCATACCGTTGACATTACAGCCGGCTGGGCTCTTTTCGAGCTTGTCGGCTCAGCTCAGGGGCGTACAGCGCAGGCGTTAGTCGCCAGCGCAGACGACAACAGTCCTGTAGATGTCGTCATTCGAGCGTCGCACTGGGCGGGGGCAGCGCAAATACAGATATTCACTGACGCCGCGAACGCGTCAACTCTCATTTTCGTGCCGGCGGATACCGCGGTGTACGTCTGGCAGCGGCTGCTGAAGGCGGGAGAGGCACACCGTCTGCGTATCGGCGGGCACTATGCAATGGAAGCACTGCGCATTGCTCGCGGCGTACCGCGCTTCGGGCAAGAAGTGACGCTGCTCACCCAGGTAGCGGACATCTTTGGATCGCAGCGGATCGCTGGCAGAGTGCCAGTAGCCTTTTCAAGCCCCCCCGGTACGTCCTGTTTCGGTGCTCACGAGGCGATTCTGCAGCACGGGCGCGTCGTCGGCGAGATTACGTCGCGCGCGTGTCTAGCTGGGTGGCCGGAAACACTATCGCTTGGGGTTTTGTCCGCTGCTTGCGAGTCGCTGACGTCGCTGCAGATGGTCGCCAATGGTCGGCAATGGCCGCTCTCCGCGCGCGCTGCTTTATGGCAGCCATAACGATATCGCGAGCAGTGCAGCAACGACGAATCGATCGAGCCTTACGGCGGCTATCGATGGCTATTCTGCAAGAGAACAGAAATCATAAATTCGAAGCGAATCCACAACGAAAGCGACCGCGGTTGTAAGCGACGCATAGGACCGACTTGAAACAACCCATCACTGCCGGCGATCGTATTCGCGCCATGGCCACGCGCAGCTTCATCGAGGAGCGCTATCGCCATGAGACGCCCTCCTCGGCAGCGCTCATGCTCAAGGCCGCAGACGTCATGCCGGGCGGCAACACACGGACCACGAGCTATTACCCACCGTATCCGGTCGTCATCGAGCGCGGTGACGGACCGTGGTAGTGGGACGTCGACAAGCGGCGTTACGTTGATTTGTTCTGCAATGGTTTAAGCCTGATTCATGGCAACAACTATGCTCCCGCGGGCGAAGCGATCCAAGCGGTCATGCACACGGGCAGTGCCTGGTCAGGCGCCTCGCGCGAACAGATTGCCTTCGCGGAACTGCTACAAGACCGGATAAAGGCAATGGAACTGCTGCGCTTCACCAATTCTGGCTCCGAAGCGTGCATGATGGCGGTGAAAACCGCGCGACACATCACAGGTCGACCTTATATCTTGAAGTCGGTGGGCGCCTACCACGGGAGTTTTCCTGATCTGGAGGCGGGACTTTACGGGCAACGGGAATTGGAAGGTCGGGCACTGGTTGCAACCTTCAACAACCTCAGCAGCTATGAACGCGTCATGGCACAGCATGGCAAACAAGTCGCCGCGATCGTGATCGAGCCGGTGCTGGTCACGAGCCGCGTGGTGCCACCCGCCCCAGGGTTTCTGAGTAATATAATGGCTCTGGCCAAACGCTACGGCGCCCTCAGCATCTTGGATGATTGCTTGATGCTGCGACTTGCCATGGGTGTATCTGCCGAAAAATTCGGCCTGCAACCAGATCTCGTGGTGCTCGGAAAATTCTTGGGCGGCGGAACCGCGCTCGAGGCCTTCGGCGGCTCACGACAGATCATGAAGATATTCGACCCCACTCGACGAGGCGCGATGTTTCACGGCGGATCATTCAACGGCAACCAGATCGGCTGCGCGGCTGGTCTTGTGTCTCTACGCTATTTGACCGCGGGGCGCATCACGGCGATGGACGCGGCCAGCCTCAGCATTCGTCGCTCGCTCGCTCGGCGCGCGGATGAGTTGGGTCTCAACGTCGTCCTCACCGGAATCGGCTCGGTAACTGGAATCGCATTCGCTGCCGAACCCTTACGGCACGAGGACGATCCGTCGACACTTGGATTGGGCCCATTATTTCATCTTGCATGTCTAAGTGAAGGCATTCTCATAGGGCCCGACGGAATCCTCAGCGTGTCGACCTCTCATGATGCTGCAGCCGTATCCTACGCGACTGCCCGTCTTTCAACTGCACTTGAAAAAATAGCGGAGCTGCTTGGCTCGCTGAATTAACTGCGGACAGGCGTGCAATTCTGACCAATCTTAGCGATATAGTTGCTGCGTCGCTTGATCAGCTTGATCACAGTATTTCAGGATCGCCTGGGCCGTGATCGCCAAGTACTCGTTCGCTTCGGCCCACCGCCCTGCTTCGATGGCTTCACGCACCCCCGGAAGAGTCTTAACGGCATAGCCAGTATTCATGCCGGGGGCATAAATCAGATGTCTAAACCACTGGCGACCCGGCAAGCCGCGCGAATCCGTCAATGCCTGCTCAAGCGTACCGAGGAGGGCATTGAGCTGCGCAAGTCGAGCGTCATCTATTGCAAATCCCTCTGCCGCGAAGTGTGTAAAGGCCGCATCGTAGTCTCTTGCTGTGCGTTGCAGATGGTCTACTGCGTTATCGAGCGGCAAGAAATCAAGCTCGGGCACTTCGGTTTCGCGCTTCGGCGCCGTCACCGGGCGCTGCGGGTCCGCTGCAAGTGCGAAAGCATGTGTATCAATTAAAGTGGAGACATTGAGCGCGTGACGACGCTTGACGTCCGCCAACCTGTGCAACTCGCTCAAGTACCCCTTCACCGTGTTTGCGAAGTCGGCAAGTCGAAGCGGCAGTACCGGGGCATTCGCCATGCGAAGTACGACATGGCCGACCGTTTGCGCTTCGGCAATGCCATACTCAAATGTCGGGTCACCAAAACGCACATAATTGTCGAAAGAATCGTAAATGGAATGCCATATCCCCTCGTTATCGTCCTCCCCGGCGTAGTACAAATCGAGCGTCGCAATGCCGAGATGATCGAGGAACGCGGTAAAGTCGGTACCCGATCCGAGCGCGGCGATCGGCAGGTCGCCCGCTGCCGGAACTGTCTTCGGGGCTGCGTTCGGATCTGCCGCAGGATTGTTCCTCAATTCGTCCACACGCAGCTGCGCCCGCAAGCGCTCTTGCACGCTGGTACCGGTCTCAGGATCTCGAATACCGCTCGCCACCTCATTGACGAAGTGCTGCAAGGAATGACTGCCTCCGGCGACCAGAAAGCCACGCGCATTGATATCCGAATTCACATATAGAACGGCGTGGCGCTTGAGCTCCTCGGCGTGGGCCTCGGCCCATTCCGTCGAGCCGATCCAGCCGGGCTCCTCGGCGTCCCAACTGGCGTAGATCAGGGTCCGCCGCGGTCTCCACCCCGACTTGACCAGCGCTCCGATGGCCTTCGCCTCCTCCATCAAGGCGGCGGTCCCAGCAAGCGGGTCGAGCGCTCCAAACACCCAGCCGTCGTGGTGATTGCCACGAATCACCCACTCGTCTGCCGCCACGGCACCTTGAATGCGCGCAATGACGTCGTAGATCGGCGTTAACTTCCAATCTAAATGAACAATTAAGTGCACTTTCGCCGGCCCTGGCCCCAGGTGATAGGTTACCGGCACTGCGCCTTGCCAGCCCAGCGGCGCCACCGGACCCTGCAGAGCAGCCAATAGCGGTGTAGCGTCGGCGTAGGAAATCGGCAGCACCGGAATCTTCGCAATCGTGATTGCCTGGTCCGGGCTCAGTCGCTTCGCTTGCTCGGTAGCGCCCTCGCCCGGAGTGAGCGGATCACCGGGGTAGATCGAGGTATCCAGAAAGGATCCGCGCTGCACTCCATTCGCCGGCCGCCACCCTCCCGTCGGGTAGACGTCTCCACGGAAATAACCATCCTCGTGCGGATCCGAATACACGATGCAGCCGATCGCCCCGTGTTCATAGGCCAGCCGCGCTTTAATGCCGCGCCAATCCTCACCGTACCGGCTAAGAACGATGCTGCCTTTGACGCTAATGCCGCGCCTATCGAGTTCGGCGTAGTCCGCCGGCATGCCATAATTTCCATAGACCAGCGTACCGGTCACATCTCCATCCGCTCCGTATGCACCGAACGGCGGCAGCGCTGTTCGGGTCGCCTCGCCCGACGTGCGATCACCGGTGACACGCGGTTCATGCAGCCGCGCCGTGTACCGATGCGGCGCGGTCATCTCTAAGAGCTGACGCACCGGCTGCGGATACCAGATATAGAAGGTTTCGATCGTTGAGTCCCAGCCCCACTTTCGGAATTGTTCGAGTAGGAACTCGGCGTTTTTTCGATTGTGAGGAGATCCGACGTGATTGGGTGCTGAAGACATCTGCTGCAACCAGCCTCGTAGATCCCTCGCATCTAGCTTGCCGTCAAAGCGCTTTTCAAGCGATTGTTCAGTGCTCGACTGGCCGGCATTGAAGCCGAACATCGATGGTTCAGCCCCAGTGCTCGCCAGGCTTGCGCGGCTTGCGAGAAACCCGAGAGCGATCATCAAATTTATTTTGGTCAATCGCACGATCTTATGCGTTGTGGCACGTGAAACCCTCGCTAAGGATTAGCCGGGGAGGTCATCCATTTCCATGGGCCAGGTGGTGTAGGCGTCATTTTTCGTAGGCCGGCTGCTCGCGCTCGAGCACGCTCTTGATCGCGACGGCGTCTGGGACACTGGGGTTAACCGAGTCTGCTGGTGCGGCGGTTGACGGGCTTGGCGCTACTCGACGCTGATCGGCGCAAGCGGATTCGAGCCTTTGGCTCAATGTAAAGCGCGGCAGGATCGGACTGTGTCTCGAGGTTGACCGCACC
>PKXS01000009.1 GCA_003132425.1 Gammaproteobacteria bacterium
GGCCAAGCTGTCGATCACGATGTGCTCGTCCAGCGTGTGCGCGTTGGCGCCCTGCACGCCCAGCCCGTCCAGCGTGGCGATCCCCATCGCACCAGTAAAATTGCCGTCCGAACCGCCCCCGGTCAGGGATTCTTCCGTCTCCACGCCCAACTCGCGCGCCAGCTTTTGCGCCGTGCGGTAGAGGCGCGCGATACCAGCCGAGCGTTCCATGGGAGGACGGTTCAAACCGCCAGTCACCTCGATGGAACATCGCTTGTCGAAGGGTCGAAGAGCGCGGAATTTGCGTTCTAAAGCCGGGGCGTCTTTCAAGCGTAGCACCCGAATGTCGATCTGGGCGTTGGCTTCGGCAGCCACCACGTTCGACCGCGTCCCGCCCGAGATGACGCCGGGATTCACCGTGATGCCGCGCTCCGGATTCACGAACTGCGCGATACGTTCGTTCTGACGCGAGAGCTCCACGATGGCGCTCGCGCCCGCCTGAAAATCCACGCCCGCGTGCGATGCGCGCCCGCGCACGGTAACGGTGAAACCGCCCACGCCTTTGCGCGCCGTTTTCAGTTTTCCCGCAAGGCCCGTGCCGGGCTCCAATACCAGGACCGCCTGGCTGCGCGCGGCGTTCTTCTCGGTTAGCGCACGCGACGATTCGCTGCCCACTTCTTCATCCGAATTGACCTGCAGCGCGACTTTGTGCGGCACGGCGATATCGAGCTCGCGCATCGCCTGCGCCGCGAAAATGAAAAACGCGATGCCGGCTTTCATATCGAGCACGCCCGNNTAGCCCGGTCCCCAAAGGCGCCCATCGGCTTGGCGGAAGGTCATGCTGCGCAGCGTGCCCATAGGCCAGACGGTATCGGAGTGAGCGAGCGCGAGAATCCGCCCGCGCTTCCTGCCGCCAGGGAGTTGCATCTCGCAGACCAGATGCTTGCCGAACTTGCCGCCGGAAACGGTTTTCGCGCGTGCGAAGGGAGCCACGGTATCGGCGACCAGCTCCACGAAGCGGTTCACGGCGGCTTGGTTGTCGCTCGGCGATTCGCATTCCACGAACTGGCGGATGAGCGCCACCGTGGCGTCCTGGCGTGCGCGAATGTGGGAGAGGATGGAATCCACGGCTGGCCGGCTTGTGGGCGCTTGCTACTTCCGGCTGAAGAGGTCGATTAACAGCTTAATATCGGAGCGGATCTCGCGCATCTCGTCGCGGATGCCGGGAATGCCGNNCGATGATCGGCAAGCCGATAGCGAGGCGGAATTGTACTTCGATCATGGCGGATTTTCCATTCTACGTAACTTTGTGTCACTTTGGCTGGCTGAGCACGGTGATTGCTGCTTTGCCCGGCCAGGCGCGAATAGGGGCTGGCCCGACGCGGCCGAACAGCGTGCTTGCCCGGACTAGCTTAGCTAACCTAATGGCGGTTCTTTCCGTTGGTGTGTTCCGCGGTGATTGCGCGGATTAGGCCATCCAGGTTTTCCTCGATGCGTTTCATGCGAGCATCGGCGGCGTCGACGTAGCCGCCAATCGATTCGACCAGACCGGAGATGGTCGCCTGAGTGCGAGATTGCGACTCCACTAAAGCCCGTAGCAGGACTTGAGTCTCTCGCAGCTGACCTTGAGTCTCTTGCTGCATTGTGGCGTTCTTGGACAGCGTCTCTTCGATCTGTTGAAAGCGTTGCTCCGGCGCCATAGGCAATATCTGCTTCTCGATTATCTCACCCGCAAGGCGCCGCGTGCGATAATAACCACTTCCATGGCAATTTTGGACATCAACCAGATCAGGGAAATTCTGCCTCATCGCTACCCGTTTCTGTTGGTAGACCNNGGTCAACGAGCCGTTCTTCATGGGTCACTTCCCCGATTTCCCAGTGATGCCCGGAGTCTTGATCGTCGAGGCGATGGCGCAAACCGCGGGCGTGCTGGTGCTGAAATCCATCCCGGACCGCGATAAGAAACTGGTCTTCCTGGTGGCCATCGAAAACGCGCGCTTCCGCAAGCCGGTGGTGCCGGGCGATACGTTGCGCCTCGAAATGACCGTCGTCAAGCGCCGCAGCAACGTCGCCAAGATGGCCGGCCGCGCCACCGTGGACGGCGTGCTGGTGGCCGAAGCCGAGGTCATGTGCAAGCTTGAGGACAAGCCCGAAACGCCAGCCGCCGAACCGGCGCCGTAAGCGATGCCGATCCACCCGACGGCTATCGTGGACCCCGCCGCGCGCATCGCCGAGAGCGCCGAGATCGGTCCCTATTGCATCGTCGGCGCCGAAGTGGAAGTGGGCGCGCGGACGCGCTTGATGGCGAACATTTTCGTCGAGGGCGTTACCAGCATCGGCGAGGACAACGTTTTTTACCCGTACAGCACCGTCGGCGTGGCTTCGCAGGATTTGAAATACCGCGGCGAGCGCTCTCAGACTCGCATTGGCCACCGCAATAAGGTCCGCGAATTCGTCACGATTCACCGCGGCACCGAAGGCGGCGGCCTGGTAACTAGCATTGGCGACGACAACCTGCTGATGGCTTACACCCACGTGGCGCACGATGCGCAAATGGGCAGCCACATCGTGCTCGGNNGTGGGCCGGCACGCGATCATTGGCGGTTACAGCGTGGTGACGCAGGACGTGCTGCCGTTTTCCAACACCGTGAGCGAGCGGCCAATCAAGGTTTTCGGCGCCAATCGCGTGGGCCTTGAGCGGCGCGGTTTTGAGACCGCCGCGGTGGAATCGCTGCAGACCGCGTTCCGGCTGCTGACGCGCTCGCAGCTCAATACCACGCAGGCGATCGAGCGCATTCGCGCCGAGGTGCCTCCCTGCGCCGAAGTGGATGAGCTGCTCGAGTTTATCCGCGCGTCCGAACGCGGCGTCATCAAATGAGTGGAGATCGTCCCACCCGCCCCACGCCGCATGTTATTCGGTCA
>PKXS01000107.1 GCA_003132425.1 Gammaproteobacteria bacterium
CTCGACACCTGGTTCTCCTCCGCGCTGTGGCCGTTTTCCACTCAAGGGTGGCCGCAAGAAACACGCGATCTGCGCGCCTATTATCCTACGTCGGTGCTGGTGACGGGCTTCGACATCATTTTCTTCTGGGTCGCGCGCATGATCATGATGGGCCTTAAATTTACCGGTCGGGTCCCGTTCCACGAAGTCTATGTGCACGGATTGATCCGCGACCACGATGGTCAGAAGATGTCCAAGTCGAAGGGCAATGTGATCGATCCGCTCGACATCGTCGACGGCATTTCGCTCGATGCCCTGCTCGCCAAGCGCACCAGCGGCCTGATGCAGCCGCAGATGAAGCCGGCGATCGAGAAATCCACCCGCAGGCAATTCCCACAGGGCATTCCGGCCTTCGGCACCGACGCATTGCGCCTTTGCTTGGCGTCGATGGCGACGCAGAGCCGCGATCTGCGCTTCGACATGGCCAAGGTGGAAAGCTACCGCAATTTCTGCAACAAGCTGTGGAACGCCGCCCGCTATGTATTGATGAACGTCGAGGGTGAGGACCTGCGCGGCGATGCCGAGTTCAGCCTCGCCGACCGCTGGATCCAATCGCGCCTGGCCGCGACGCTGGCGCGGATCGAAACCGGTTTCACGCAGTATCGCCTCGACACCACCGCCAACGCCCTGTACGAGTTTACCTGGCATGAGTTCTGCGATTGGTATCTCGAGCTATCGAAAGCCATGCTGCAATCCGCTGCGGCGAGCGACGCCGACAAGCGCGGCACGCGCCATACTTTGATCAACACGCTCGAAACGTTGCTGCGTGCGCTGCACCCGCTCGCACCCTTCATCAGCGAGGAGATATGGCAGCGAGTGCGCAGCGCCGCCGGCGCTGACGGCGACACGATCATGCGCAGCGCTTTTCCCGCCGCGGACGATATTCGCGTTGATCCGCGGGCCGAAGCGGAAATGCGCTGGGTCATGGACTTTATTCTCGGAGTGCGGCAAATCCGCGGCGAAATGGATATCGCGCCCAGCCGCAAGTTGGACGTGCTGCTGCAAAATGCCGGGCCGATCGACCTCGAGTACCTGGGCCGGAACTTATCCTATTTGACGCGTCTCGCCGGAGTCGCGGCGCCGGTTTGTCTCCAGCCGGGCCACGCCGCCCCCATCGCCGCCGTGGCGCTGCTCGGCAGGCTCGAAATATTAGTGCCGATGGCAGGCCTCATCGATCCGGCCGCCGAGCTCGAACGCCTGGCAAAACGCCGGCGCAAAGCGGATAGCGACCTTGCAAAATTGCACGGCAAGCTGGCCAACGCCGAATTCGCGCGCAATGCGCCGGCGGAGGTCGTCGCCAAGGATCGGTTGCGCCTGTCCGAACTGCGCACGGAAATCGATCAGTTGGCGGCGCAAGTCGCGCGGGTCACTGCGCTGCGGAACCAATGACCCCGCGCAAACCTGAGATCGATGCGGTTCTTGCCCAACTCAACCGGGTGATATTGGGCAAGGATCCGCAGATTCGCCTGTGCCTTGCCTGCCTCTTGGCCCGCGGCCATTTGTTGATCGAGGACATTCCCGGCGTCGGCAAGACCACCCTCGCCCACGCGCTGGCGAAAACCCTCGGCCTCTCGTTCCAGCGCGTGCAATTCACCAGCGACCTGTTGCCCGCGGATGTCCTGGGAGTTTCAATCTACGAGCGCGAGACCGGTAATTTCCGCTTTCAGCGCGGACCGATCTTTGCGCAGCTGGTGCTCGCGGACGAAATCAACCGCGCCTCGCCGAAAGCTCAGAGCGCGCTGCTGGAGGCGATGGAAGAGCATCAGGTGACGCTCGACGGCCAATCGATGGCGCTGCCGGAGCCCTTCTTCGTGATTGCCACGCAAAATCCGCAGGACCAAGCCGGCACGTTCCCGTTGCCGGAGTCGCAGCTGGACCGGTTCTTGATGCGAGTGCATCTTGGGTATCCGGCGCCGGCCGCGGAACGTGAGCTTCTGTGCGGAGTGGATCGCCGCGAGCTCGTGAAATCGCTCAGCACCGCGGTCAGCGTCGAGACGCTGCTCGAGCTGCAACACAGCGTCCTTGAAGTGCATGTTGCGCCGGCGCTGCTCGATTATGTGCAGGCGCTCGTTGCCCATACCCGCAACACCGCCGGGTTGAGCATCGGCCTATCGCCGCGGGCCGCCATCGGCCTGCTGCGCGCTGCGCGTGCTTGGGCGTTGATCGCCGGGCGCAGCGCCGTGATTCCGGAGCACGTGCAAGCGGTGTTTGCGGCGGTGGTCGAGCATCGCGTGCGGCAGAGCGAGAGCGGTCTCGCGGCGGCGGCTCGCATGCTCGAGGCTGTACCCATCCCTTGAGCGAGCCGCATCCGTGATCGCTTTGCGGCGCGCGGCGATTCGGCGATTGCGCGCCTGGTCCGCGCGGCGGCACGGCAGCGACACCCTGCCGGTGACGATCGACCGGCGGCGCATCTACATCCTGCCCTCCCGATTCGGCCTCATGCTGGCGGCATTGTTCCTCGCCATGCTGATCGCCGGCCTCAATTACAACAGCAATTTAGGCTTGGCCCTGGCGTTTCTAATGGCAAGTCTGGCGCTGGTCGCCATGCATCATTGTCACCGCAATCTCTTGGGCCTGAAGGTGGACGCGACCCTCGAGGTCGACGCCTTCGCCGGCGGCGACGCCGGTTTCGAGTTTCTGCTGGGCAACGAATCGCGCATCGACAGGGCCGAGATCGAGGTGCGATGCACCGCGGAGGCACAGTCAGCTCAAGACGTGCCCGCCAAAACATATGAACGCGTGACGGTAGCGGTCCCGGTGGCGCATCGCGGCATCACCCAGCTGAATCAGTTCGAGCTTCGCACCGATCATCCCTTCGGCTGGTTTCGCGCTTGGACCTACGTGCAAGAGTCGCTGAGGGCGTATGTCGCACCCGCGCCGCGCGGCGACCGGGCGTTGCCTTCGGCTGCCGCAACCGGGACCGCGACGCGCTCGGAGGCGCGCGGCGACGAGGAGTTCGCCGGCCTGCGCGCCTATGAACCCGGAGTGGCGCTGAAGCACATGGCTTGGAAAGTCCTTGCGCGCGGCGGCGAGGCGGCGGTGCGCAGCTACACCGGCTTGGCCGCGCAACCCGAATGGCTGGAATGGTCCTCGCTCGAGGGCGTCGAGGTCGAGGCGCGCTTATCTCAGCTGTGCCGCTGGGTTCTGCAGAGCGAGGCCGCGCAGCGCCCCTATGGCCTGCGAATTCCCGGCAAGGAGCTCGCGCCGGCGCGCGGCGCAGCTCATTGCTGCGCTTGTCTAAGGGCGCTCGCAATGCATGCAATCGAGGCGCCGCAATGACCGCGTTGCCCGATTGGGCGCAGAACGTGTCGTACCGGCGGCTGCTGTGGATCTCGGGCTGTCTTGCACTGGCGTTGATTCCGCACCTTGCGGCACTGCCGATCTGGGTGCTCCTCACCATCGGCGCATCGGGCGCTATTCGGCTGTTGCTCGCGGTGCGCGGCGGCGGACCCCCGCCGTGGAGTTTGCGGTTGATCGTCTCGGCGTTCGCGGTCGGCCTGCTGCTCCTGCAGTACCGCACCTTCAACGGCCTCGCCGCGGGCACGGCGCTATTGAGCTTGATGGCCGGGCTGAAACTGCTGGAGACCCAGATCCGCCGCGACATCTACATCCTGACGCTGATCATCTATTTCCTGAGCTTGGCGGCGCTATTGGAGAGCGAATCGTTCTGGCTTTTCGCTTATTTGACCGGAGTCGTGTGGCTCACGACGGCGAGCCTGCTGCGCCTCGGCAGCACCGGCCCCGGAGCCGATTGGCGCAGGACTCTGCGCTACGCCGGCCGCATCCTGTCGCAGTCCCTACCGCTCGCCTTGGTGCTGTGGCTGCTGTTCCCACGCTTCGCCGAGCCTCTGTGGCAGATGCCCGAGGATCGCACCGCAGGATCGGGGCTGAGCGATAGCATGAGCCCGGGCGACATCGACAATCTGGCGCTCTCGGATGACATCGCCTTTCGCGTGCACTTTGCGGACGCGGTTCCGCCGCCGCAGGAGCGCTACTGGCGGGGTCCGGTGCTGCATGACTTCGACGGGCACTCGTGGCGGCGCACCGATCCCGGACCGGTCCGCGCGCCCGTGCTCGCGCATGAGGGGCCTGCGTACCAATACACGGTGAGCTTGGAACCCAACCGACACTACTGGATCTTCACGCTGGACTGGCCCTCGGACTGGGATCTGCCGCGCGCCCAACTGACGAGCGACTACATGCTGGTGGAGCCCAATCCGATTTCGCAACCCATCGATGTCCTCGCCACCTCGTACACTCGCGTCCAGGCGACCGAACCGTTGAGCCGCGGCATGCGCCGTCGCGATACCCGGCTGCCGCCGGGCCGCAATCCTCGCACGGTGCGGTTTTCACAAGAGCTGCGCAGCTCCCATCCCGATGACATGGACTATGTCCGCGCCGTCCTGCAAATGTTCACCCAGCAGGAGTTTTTCTACACCTTGACGCCGCCCAGGCTTAACGAGGATTCCGTCGACGAATTCTTATTCGATACCAAGCGCGGATTCTGCGGCCACTACGCCTCGGCGTTCGCCATGCTGATGCGCGCGGCCGGCATACCGGCGCGGGTCGTCACCGGATACCAAGGAGGAACGTTCAATCGCTTTGCCGATTATTGGATCCTGCGGCAAAGCGATGCCCATGCCTGGGATGAGATTTGGATCGAAGGACGCGGCTGGCTGCGCGTGGACCCGACCACGGCCATCGCGCCGCAGCGGGTCGAGCGAGGCTTGAATGACACCGTGTCCGCGGACGATCTATTGATCAGCCGTTGGCAGCAGCGCACGCCGTGGCTCGCCGATATGCGCCTGCGCATCGATGCGATCGAGCAACTGTGGCGCGAGCGCGTCTTGCGGTTCAATGAGGGTTCGCAACAAAAGCTGCTGAAGTTCTTACATATTCCCGAGCCCGATGGACAGAAACTCGTGATGCTGCTCGCCGCGGGCATGACCCTCGCCATGTGCTGGCTCACCTGGCAGGTCCGGCGCGAGCTCCATCCCGCGCTTAAGGATCCTTTGATTCGGACTTATGACCGGCTGTGCCGCAGGCTGGCGGCGGCCGGCCTGCCGCGCCTGCCACATGAGGGCGCAGAGGCCTATGCACTGCGCGTCGGCGTCCTGCGCCCCGATCTCGCCGCCACGGTGGCAAACCTATGCCGGCAGTACACTGCACTACGATATGGCAAGGATCCGAGAACGGCAGAGGCGTTCGTTGCTGCCGTGCGCGCCTTCCGCCCGCGATCCGGCAGTCCCGCCGGGCGATGACTCGGCGTATAGTCTTTCGAACGCTCTGCCTTGGGCGCTCATCCGCGCGCCACGCCTGCCAGGATTCGAGTTCCGGAGTCCCAGTAACGGGCGCCGTGCGGGGATTCAAGCCGCGAGATTTTCGCGAGTCTTGAGAAATTTGATATCCGGCCAGCGCTCCTCGGTCAGGCCCATGTTGATGCGCGTCGGCGCGAGATACACGAGCTCACCCGCGTGGTCGACGGCAAGATTGTCGTAGCCCTTTTGCCGAAACTCCGCCAATCGTTTCTCGTCGGCGAGGCTCACCCAACGGGCCATCGCCACGTTGATCGGCTCGAACACGCACTGCACGCTGTATTCGTCCTGCAGCCGAAACGCGACCACCTCGAATTGCAGCTGCCCGATGGCGCCGAGGATGAGGTCGTTGTTGCGCAGGGGCTTGAATAGTTGGGTCGCCCCCTCCTCGCATAATTGAGACAAGCCCTTTTGCAGGGCCTTCATGCGCAGCGGATCTTTAAGAACGGCGCGGCGGAAAATCTCCGGGGCAAAATTCGGCACACCGGTGAAAGTGAGATTCTCGCCCTCGCTGAAAGTATCGCCGATGTTGATGGTGCCGTGATTGTGCAGGCCGATGATGTCCCCGGCGTAGGCCTCCTGCGCCTGGCTGCGATCGGCGGCCATGAACGTTAGCGCGTCCGCCACGCGAATCTCCTTGTTGAGACGCACGTGACGCATGCGCATGCCGCGCACATAACGGCCCGAACACAGCCGCATGAAGGCGATGCGATCGCGATGCCCGGGATCCATATTGGCCTGAATCTTGAATACGAAACCCGTGAGCTTGGGCTCGCCGGCGCTCACCGTTCGCTGCAGCGTGGCGCGCGGCAGGGGACCGGGTGAATGCTTGACAAAGGCGCTCAACAATTCTCTGACGCCGAAATTATTAACGGCCGATCCGAAGAATACCGGCGTCTGTTTTGCCGCGAGATAACGCTGAAGGTCGAATTTTGGGCTCGCGCCGCGCACCAAATCCACTTCGTCGGCGAACTGGGCATACCGGCTGCCGAGAAACTCGCGCGCCGCCTCCCCGGCAAGTCCGTCGATCGTCTCGTGGCTGCCTGCCCTGCCCTTCTGCGTGGGCACGTACACATAAATCTTATCATCCAGCAAATGATAGACGCCGAGCAGATCGCGGCCCATGCCGATCGGCCAGGTCACCGGTGAACATTGAATCTTGAGCACGCTCTCGATTTCATCGAGCAATTCGATCGGCGCGCGGCCGTCCCGATCGAGCTTATTGACGAAAGTCATGATCGGCGTATCGCGCAGGCGGCAGACGTCCATCAACTTGATGGTGCGCTCTTCCACGCCCTTGGCGCAGTCGATCACCATGAGCGCGGAATCCACCGCCGTGAGCGTGCGGTAGGTATCCTCGGAAAAGTCTTCGTGCCCGGGGGTGTCGAGCAAATTGACGATGCAGTCCTCGAAGGGGAACTGCATCACCGAGGAGGTCACGGAAATGCCGCGCTGTTGTTCCAGGCGCATCCAGTCGGAGGTGGCATGGCGGGTCGCCTTGCGGCCCTTCACCGTGCCCGCCATTTGAATGGCGCCGCCGAACAGCAGCAGCTTTTCGGTCAACGTGGTCTTGCCCGCGTCAGGGTGCGAGATGATCGCAAAGGTGCGCCGGCGCGAGATCTCCCGCGCGAGGTCGGGACTTGCGACGCTCATTTGAGGTCGGCGACCAAGACTCGGCGCAGTACGGCCGCGTCCTCGCGGCCGACCGTTGCCTGATAATATCCTCGGCGCACGCCCACCTGTTCGAATCCCAAGGAATGATAGAGCCGGCTCGCCGCCGTATTGGACGGCCTGACTTCGAGAAACGCTTCGCGCATGCCGGCGATGTGAGCGCGCTCTAAAAGATGCAACAGCACCTTGCGGGCGAGGCCGCGACAGCGATACTCATCGCGAATGCAGACGTTCAAGATATGCGCCTCGCCGGCGCCCACCGACATGATGCCGTAGCCCCCCAGGTCGCCGTCGACATCGACGGTTCGGCACACGTAGCCGACCCGTAGACAGTCGCGGAATATTCCTTCGCTCCACGGAAACTGATAAGCCGTGCGCTCGATTTCCACGATCACGGACACATCGAGCTCGTGCATGGGCCGGATGTCGACCGCGGCGAATTCAATCTCCTGCTTGACGCTAGACACGCGCGAGCACCTCGCGGGCGAATTTTAGGTCATCCCAAGCCTTGCGTTTATCCGCCGGCGTGCGCAGCAAGTACGCGGGATGATAGGTCACGACCAATGGCACTTTCAATGCGCCAAAATAATGCACCTGCCGGCGCAAGCGGCCTAACGGCACATCGGTGCGCAGCAGGGTTTGCGAAGCGATGCGCCCGACGGCCAACATGATCTTCGGTCGAATAAGCGCAATTTGCCGCTCGAGATACGGCAAGCATTCGGCAACTTCCTGCGCTGCCGGATCACGGTTCCCGGGAGGCCGGCATTTCAATACGTTGGCGATGAACACCTGTTCCCGCGCCAGACCGATCGCCCGCAGCATGGAATTCAATAGCTGGCCGGCGCGGCCGACGAAGGGCTCCCCCTGGCGGTCCTCCTCGGCACCGGGCGCCTCGCCCACGATGAGCCATTGAGCCTTGGGGTCGCCCACGCCGAACACCGTCTGCGTGCGCGTGGCGCTCAACGCACAGCGGGTGCAGCCGGCGACCCGCGCCCGCAGTTGCGGCCAGTCAAGATCGGATTCCCGCGGCGCATCGGTGGTCGCGGTCGCGGCGTTTGTCGCAACGCGCGCAGGCTTCGCGCGCACGACCCAGCTCTCGAGGTTCATGGCCGCCAGGTATTCGCGACGCAGCTCTCTGTTCATGCGGCGGTCGGTGTTCCGCGTGAACGCCTGCGCAGCTTCCGGTACGCCCACAGCGTCGGGGCCGACAGGGCATAACACCCGAATATCAGCAGCAACGCGATCGCAGGGTACAAGGCGATGCACGCGAAAGTGAGCGGTACCAGCACGATATGCGTGAAACGCACCCGCGCCCCGGCGTTCACCTGTTTGAAGCTGTTGAAGGCAAAACGGCTGATCATGAGCGCGCCCGCAAACGCGGTGACCAAAAATGCCAGAATCAGGCCCGGTAAACCGATGCTGGTCTGGTCGCTCGCAAGCCATATCAGCGCCGCAACGATGGCTGCGGCCGAGGGGCTCGGCAGTCCTTCGAAATAATGCTTATCTTGGGTTGCGGCGCGTGAATTGAATCTCGCCAAACGCAGTGCGGCCGCCGCGGCATAGAAAAAGCACACCAACCATCCAAGCCTGCGCCATAGCTGGCCGTACTCTGCAATGCGCGCAACTCCCCATTGGTAGGTGACGATGGCCGGGGCAAGTCCGAAGGAAACCATATCCGACAGGCTGTCGTACTCTTTACCGAACGCGCTTTCGGTGTGCGTCCAGCGAGCCACGCGGCCATCCAAGCCGTCGAAGATCATGGCGACGAACACCGCAATGCCGGCGTACTCGAACTTCCAGTCAATCGCCGCGACGATCGCATAAAAGCCGGCGAACAATGCCCCGGTGGTGAGCAGGTTCGGCAGCCAATATATGCCTCGCCGGCGCGGCCTTAGCTCGTCGTCATCGTCGTTCATGGGGCGCCATAATACCAGGGGCCCTCATGTAAGATAGGCGGCTATGCGCTTATCTCAATATCCCATTGCAACGCTTAAGGAAGTGCCCGCCGACGCGGAGGTCGTCAGTCATCGGTTGATGCTGAGAACCGGCATGATACGCCGGCTCGCGGCCGGCCTTTATACCTGGATGCCGCTGGGCTTGCGCACCCTGCAAAAGGTGGAACGCATCGTCCGTGAGGAAATGAANNGGCTGCCCCTCGGTTTGAAGACCTTGAAGAAGGCCGAGCGGATCGTTCGCGAGGAAATGGACCGGGCTGGAGCGCTCGAGCTGTGCATGCCGACGATTCAGCCCGCGGAATTGTGGAAAGAATCGGGTCGCTGGAGCAAGTACGGCCCGGAATTATTACGCTTGAAGGATCGGCACGATCGCGAATTCGCATACGGCCCGACGCACGAGGAGGTCATTACCGACATTGCACGGCGCGAGCTGCGCAGCTACAAGCAGNNCTGATGAAGGATGCCTATTCGTTTCACGTGGACGAAGCGAGCATGGCGCAAGGGTACCGTCTGATGTTCGAGGCCTATATGCGCATTTTTACGCGCATCGGCCTGAAGTTTCGCGCCGTGCAGGCCGACAGCGGCAGCATCGGGGGCAGCACTTCTCAAGAATTCCATGTGCTTGCCGACTCAGGCGAGGACGCCATCGTGTTTTCGGACGCGGATGACTACGCCGCAAATCTGGAAATGGCTGCAACCGTGCCGCCCGCGGCGCCGCGCGCCGCGGCGGCACAGCCGCTGGTCAAAGTGCAAACGCCGAATGCTCGCACGGTCGCTCAGCTCGCCGAATTTCTCAAGGTGGATGCCGCACGCTGCGTGAAGACGCTGTTGGTGGATGCAAGCCAAGGCGGCGTGGTCGCGTTGGTCATCCGCGGCGATCATGAGCTGAACGCGCTAAAGGCGCAGAAGCTGCCTGGGGTCGCCGCGCCGCTGCGGATGGCGAGTGCGGAGCGCGTGCGCGAGGCCACGGGCTGCGAGCCGGGCTTTGTCGGCCCGATCGGCTTTTCGGGCGCGATTTACGTCGATCATGCGGCGGCCAAGCTGGCGGACTTCGTCTGCGGCTCCAACGAAAAGGATGTGCACTTCACGGGAGCGAATTGGGGCCGCGACCTGCCTGATCCAAAGTCCGTGGATCTTCGCAATGCTCAAGCCGGCGACTCCAGCCCCAGCGGCCGCGGCACGCTGCAGATCGCTCGGGGAATCGAAGTCGGACATATTTTCCACCTCGGCCAACTTTACAGCGAGGCGCTGAACGCAACGGTGCTCGATGAGCAGGGCAACGCGCAGACGATGTTCATGGGCTGCTACGGCATCGGCGTCACGCGCGTGGTCGCCGCTGCGATCGAGCAGAATCACGACGAGAACGGCATTCTGTGGCCGGAGGCGATCGCGCCGTTTCAGGTGGTACTGGTGCCGATCAATTACCAGAAATCGGCGCAAGTACGTGAGACTGCCGATAGGCTTTACCGGGACTTCGATGCCGCGGGCATCGACGTGCTGCTCGACGATCGCGACGCCCGCCCCGGCGTTAAATTCGCCGATTCGGAGCTGATAGGCATACCGCACCGGATCGTCATCGGTGAACGGAGCTTAAGTGCCGGAAACCTCGAGTATCGTAACCGCCGCGAGACGGAATCGACGGAATTTTCCGCGGTGGATCCGGTAGGCTATATTCGACATAAGTTAAACGCCTGAGGAAACCTACCGATGCGGCGCCGGCTCCGCGGGAAACTCGCCCTTGGCTTCGGCGCACTGGTGCTGTGCTGCGTCCTCGTCGACGCCGCGCCTGCGGATCAACAGCGCGACCCGGAACTCAAGGAACTGCTGCAAAAAATCATCGGCAGCGCCGATTGCTTTACCGACAAGTACGAATCCGAAGTCTGGTACAAAACCATGGAGCCGCGGTTGCGGCAATACGTCGCGTCGCACGATGAGCGCGTCGCCATTCTCGAGCATGTGTATTGCGAGGCAAAGCGCGACCCGACCCTGCAATTGCCTCCGGATTTGATCCTCGCCTTGATCGAAGTGGAAAGCCGCTTCGACCCATGGGCGGTATCGCCGGCCGGTGCTGTCGGCTTGATGCAGGTGATGCCGTTCTGGCCGCGCCAACTAGGCGTGCAGAATCAACTGGTGCGCGTCGCGCCCAACATCCGCATGGGATGCGAAATACTGCGGTACTACTTGCGCGCCGAACACCATAATTGGACCAAAGCGCTGGCCCGCTACAACGGCAGCGTCGGCCACAATTCCTATCCGGCCCTAGTGATGCAACGGTGGCAGCGGGTTTGGCGCTTCTGACAGTTACCTAATTTCAAACGCCGCCGCGAACTGCAGGCCTGCGGCAGGTTCCAGCTCCAAGACGCTGTCGACGCGCGCCGTGGCCGGGCCTCGATGCAACCATAGCCGCAGGCTCTCGACTGCCGCGGCCGAACCTGCCGCCAGTACTTCGACAGAGCCGTCGGGTAAATTGCACGCGGTGCCGCGAACCCCAAGCCGTTCGGCCTCCAGCCGAGTGCTGTGACGAAAAAATACCCCTTGCACCTTTCCGGTGACGCGAAAGCGGCGGGTAAGATCGTCCAAGGAACCGTGCCGGTCTAGTGCGGCGTCGCGGCGGGCGCCTCTGTGTGCTGCGCCTCTGCGCGCTGCACATTGGTCAGAGCGATGGCAGCGTGGCGCTTGGCTACGAGCGCCGCGTACCGGGCCCGTGCGTACTCTTGCGCCTGCAAATGCCTCTCCGCTCGCGCAATGGCGGCCTGGGCTGCGTACAAGTCCGGTGACGAACTCTCGGTCGCGCCGGCGTCCCGGGCGGCCGCGATCGCCTGCCGAGCATCGCTCATTTCTTGCACCGGCGCGCCACCGCAGCCGACCAGGCAGGCGACACCGACAAAGACTGCAATGAAGCGCAACATAGGGGAGTGGGACACTAACAATAGCAGCCAGAGCCGTCAAACGACCCCCCATTATGCAATGCGCATAAGTTGCGATTAATTCGTTGCGCCGGCGCAGCACGCGAGAGAAATCTACGTTAATTGCCGTGAGACATACCGATGAGCGAAATTCTGGTTCTGTATTATTCGCGCCAAGGCAGCACCGCCGCGCTGGCGCGGCAGGTATGCCGCGGTATCGAGGCGGTTGCCGGCATGCAGGCGAGGTTGCGGACGGTTCCGCCGGTGGCAGCTACCACGGAGCGCCTGGATCCGGCGGTGCCCGAGGAGGGGCCGCCTTACGCGAGCCATGATGACCTCGTGCAATGCTGCGGGTTGGTTCTCGGCAGTCCGACCCGCTTCGGTAACATGGCGGCGCCGCTCAAATTCTTCTTGGACAGCACCGGTTCGCTGTGGCTCTCCGGCGCGCTGGCCGGCAAACCCGCGGCCGTTTTCACTTCCACCCAGACGCCGCATGGCGGGCAGGAGTCGACGCTGCTGTCGATGATGATTCCCCTGCTCCACCACGGCATGTACCTGGTCGGCTTGCCGTTCAGCGAACGCGCTCTGAGTGATACGCGCGGCGGCGGCACGCCTTACGGCGCAAGTCACGTCGCCGGACTCGGTGCCCACGGTGACTTATCCGACAGTGAGCGGGAACTCGCGCGCGCTCTTGGCGCACGCGTGGCGACACTCGCCGATCGACTGCGCAGCCACGCTTGAACGCAGACGCCAAGGTACGGTTGCTGACAATTTGGCTGTGGGCCGCCGTTGCCTTCAGTTTGCTGGCCTGGATGACGGTCGGCTATCCCTGGCCGTTGTGCGTGATTGCAGTGCTGCCATTGCTCGCGCCCCTAAGAGGGCTGGCGCAAGGCCGGCGCTACACCTATGCGTGGGCGACATTGTTCGCCATTCCCTATCTGGTGTTTGCGTTGACCGAGCTGTTGGTAAACCCTGCGGCGCGCTGGGTGGCGGGATTGAGTTTGCTGCTGGTCTTCGCCTGGTTTTGCACTATGATCTTTTTTTTGCGTATTTCTCCACCGCGTCGCGAATGAAGGGAATCGTTAGCCGGCGCTGCGCCTCCAAGGAGGCTTCGTCCAGCTCGTCCAGGAATTCAAGCAGAGTGCGCAGGTCCCGCGGCATCCGCTTCAGCAGGTACTCGGAGGTCTCCTGCGGCAGCTGCAAGCCGCGCTGCGCGGCGCGCAACCTAAGCGCCTCGATGAGCCCGGCCTCATCGAGATCCCGCAGCTGGTAGACGATGCAGGCGGCCGCTCTCGATCTCCAGTCGTCCAAGCGCCAATCGGGCTGCCGCGGCGCCGCGCCTGCCGCAAATATCAGGCGCGTGTGCAATTCCGCTGCTGCGTTGAACAGTTCGAACAGCGCGGTCTCCCAAGATAGATCCCCGGCGACCGCATCGACGTCGTCTATGCAAAGCACCCGGCAGCTTTCGAAACCCCGCAGCGCCTCGGGCGGCAATGCCAGCGATCGATCCAGAGGGAAATACGCCGCCTTCTCGCCGGCCGACGCGCAAACCGCTTGCAGCAGATGAGTCTTGCCGGACCCGCGGCTTCCCCAAAGCCACAACGGCACCGCGCTCGGTTTGCGTAGGGCGGACAGGATCTCGGCATTGAAGCCCGGCGAGAAACTGTCGAATACTGCATCGGCACGAAGCCGGACTCCGAGGGCGAGCTGCCTCATGTCAGCGCGCGCCGGCCGTAGGTCAGCACATAATCGATGCCGCTGATCACTACCGTCAGGAATACCGTCGCACCGAGCGATACGACGAGCCACGCCGGCAGTGCGGAAAACCTCTCTCGGCCGATGACGGCAAGAATGAACGCACCCTGTGCCAGCGTATTGAGCTTACTCACTAACGATGGGCGCACTTCGAGAGGTCCGAACCAATAGCGATAAATCACGGCCCCCAGCACGATGATCGCATCGCGCGATACCGCCACCGCCACCAGCCACAGCGGGGCGAGCCTCAGATAAGCGAGCGTCACGAGCACGGTCGCCAGAAGTAGTTTGTCCGCGGCCGGGTCGAGTACCGCGCCAAGATCGGTTTGCCACCCAAAGCGCTTGGCGAGAAAGCCGTCCGCGAGGTCCGATAGCCCCGCCAGACCGAACAGCAGGATCGTCAATTCGAACCGGCGTTGCACCAGCGCCCAGGCGATCGGCGCCACGAGCGCGATTCGGATCCCGCTGATGAGGTTCGGTACCTGGCGCAGCGGCAATTGCATGGCGCGGCTAGCGACGCAATTGGAAGCGTTGAATCCCGTTGTCACCCGCGGCAATGGGTTGAAAGCGGCCGTGCAGGGCGAGCGCGCGCTGCAATGATTCGGCGCCGCCGCGCATAGTAAGGTGGAATCTTGCAGAATCGCCGCTCAAGGACAGCACGCCCACATGGGATATGAAAGTCAGTGACTCGAGGTAAGCCTCGACGTATGCATAATCCCGCAGGTCGCCGATACCGGTCACTTCAACGTCGACGGGCACGATGCCGCCGCTTGCCGAAAATAGGCCGGCATACGTATCGGCGGCGTGATTCACGCCCTCCGGCACACCGGAGACATCGCTGCTGTGATCCTGAAACAAGAAAGTCCAGTGCACACTGGCAGCCGGACCGGCGCCGGAGGCGCGACCAATGAGCATGCCGTCGCCCCCCGAACGACGCCCGATCTCGCCCAGCGTGGTGGGTGAGGTGGTGTTGAGGGAAGCATAGTCGAGTTGATTCTTTTGCAAATCCGCGGCACTGGGCCAGACCAATTCAATGCCGCGCGCAGCGGCCGCGGCGTCAATGACCCGCTTCATTTCCGAGACATCGGCGGATGTAACCACCGTACCGGATTGAGGCCCGGTCGTCACGGTCAGCCAAACGAAGGTGGATGGTCGCTCGTGACCCCATACGGGCTGACCGTTCTGGGCCAGCCACCGCTCGATCGCCGGGCCGTCGAAGGCCACCCACTGCTGCTTGTCCGCCGCGGCTCGATATTGCTGCACGTAGCGCCGCGCATTGGTCACCAGAGGCGCGAGCGCCGGATCCTCGTCGGCGGAACGGCGGCCGGTTGCACGAACCAGCACGATCTTCAGAGCCGCCTGAAAGGCGGCCGTTTGCGCAGCCTCCGAGCGATCGGCTATCGGGACGGTCGCCTGATAGATATCCGAAGGGCTCGCAGCGCGGCAGGTCTGCGCCAGGCATGAGGCCGCGCCGCCTAAACATAGAATTACCGCCAGACGCAAATATCGGGCGCAAATTTCGCTGTAGTGCTGTGCCATGGTGTTATCGCGGAAGCCATCGGTTCCCTGATGTAAAATACCACAGCTTGCCGGCCTGCCGCGTCGGCGCATCCGCGGAAGAAATCATTATGAACAAGCGAGCGCCCATATCCTATCGCGAGGCCGGAGTCGATATCGACGCCGGCGAGGAGCTCGTGGAGCGCATCAAACCCCAGGTGAGGCGATCCATGCGTCCGGAGGTACTCGGCGGCATTGGCGGTTTCGGCGCCCTGGTCGAAGTGCCGCTGGATCGCTACCGCAAACCCGTGCTGGTGTCGGGCACGGACGGCGTCGGTACCAAATTGCGCTTGGCGATCGACACCGGCCGGCACGACACCGTCGGCATTGATTTGGTCGCCATGTGCGCCAACGATGTCGTCGTGCAAGGCGCGGAACCTCTGTATTTTCTAGATTACTTTGCAACGGGCAAGCTAAAGGTCGATGTGGCCGAGCGCGTCATCGCCGGCATCATCGAAGGATGCGTGCAAGCCGGCTGCGCTCTGGTGGGCGGAGAAACCGCCGAGATGCCCGGCATGTATCACGGCGAGGACTACGATCTTGCCGGCTTCTGCGTCGGGATCGTCGACAAGGACGCGATCATCGATGGCTCCCACACGCGCGCCGGCGACGTGGTTCTCGGTCTGCCCTCCTCCGGACCGCATTCGAACGGCTTTTCGCTGATTCGGAAGATTCTGCAGATCAGCGGCGCCGATCTGCATATCGATATCGAGGGCATCGCGCTGGCCGATCATCTCATGGCTCCCACGCGCATGTATGTGAAGCCGCTGCTCGCCTTGATTCGGGCGCTTCCCGTGCATGGGCTGGCCCACATCACCGGCGGCGGCCTGGTCGATAATATTCCGCGCGTCATTCCGGATGGCTTGGAAGTCGTCTTGGAGCGCAAATCCTGGCGCAGCGAAGCCGTGTTCGAGTGGCTGCAGAGGCAGGGCCAGGTGACCGATTCGGAAATGTTCCGCGTGTTCAACTGCGGCATCGGCATGACCGTTCAAGTGGCGGCCCCCGATGCGGACAGGGCCATCGCGATTCTGCGCGATGCCGGCCAGGAAGCTTTGCCGATCGGCGAAGTGCGGAGCGGCGCGCGCGGTGTCGTCATCACTTGAGCACCGGGCAAGCACGGCCGTCGATCGTCATCCTGATTTCAGGCCGAGGCGGCAATATGCGCGCGCTCATCGAACGCAGCCACGATGCGCCGGCGTATGCGGTGGGCAAAGTGTTTTCCGATCAACCCGCGGCCGCCGGGCTCGCCGTTGCAGATGCTCTGGGCATCCCCGCACAGCTCCTCGAGCCAAGCAAGAGCGCCGACCGCGCGGCCTATGACCGGCAATTGGCCGCCGCGATCGCCGACTGCTCGCCATCGCTGGTGGTGCTCGCCGGGTTCATGCGCATATTATCGGCGCAGTTCATCGCCAACTTCCCGGGTCGGATTTTGAACATTCATCCATCCCTGCTGCCGAAGTTTCCCGGCCTGCACACTCATCGGCGGGTGCTCGAGGCGCATGAACCGGAACATGGCGCGACGGTTCATTTTGTGACCGAGCAGCTCGACGGCGGACCCCCGATCATCCAGGCGCGTGTCGCAGTGGAATCGAGCGATGACGAGGCCAGCTTGGCCGCGCGCGTGCAAGCGCAAGAGCACCGGATTTATCCCATGGCGGTGCGGTGGTTTTGCGAGGGCAGGCTGCAGTACTCCCAAGGCAAGGCGTGGCTGGACGGCAGCGCTCTTGAGCAGCCCGTACAGTACCTCGACGCCGGCCGATGAAGAGAATTCATCATGCATGCCGGGTGCTTGGCGCGGCTTGGATGGCGCTTGCGGCGGCCTCGGTGCCGATGCCGCGGGCGATTGCCGCAGAATCGCCTCCGGCCGCCGACGTCGCACCGTTTGCCGCGCACTACCAAGCGAACTGGAAAAGCATCAACGTCGGCACCAGCGAGCTGGAACTGAAGCCAGACAGCCAGCCAAATCACTATGTGTACACCTGGACAACCACCGCCCGCGGCGTGTTTCGCATCCTCTATAGCAGCGACGTCACGTACAAAAGCTGGTTCGCCATCGCCGCCAAGCACGTGCGTCCCGATAAGTACCGCGCCACGGAAGGGTCATCGAACGTCAGTGTTGATTTCGACTGGGACGAGCGGCGTGCGCGCGGCCTGTCGGAGGGCAAACCGGTCGACATAAAGCTGGAGCCGGGAACCCAGGACTTAGCTTCCATCCAAGTCGAAGTGATGCTGGACCTGAAGAATGGGTCGCTTCCGGCGATATTTCACATCGTCGACAAGGACGAGCTAAAAGATTTCACCTATTCCCGGGACGGCACCGCCAAGATTCGCACGGCACTCGGCGAGATCGACACTGTCGTCGTCTCCAGCCGGCGCAACGGCGACAATCGAGTGTTGCGCATGTGGTTTGCGCCGTCGCTGGGATTCATCCCGGTGCAGGCGGAACGCACGCGCGACGGCAAGCTCGAATTTGCGATGCGAATTAAATCGTTGAAGCGCTGAGGCGTAGGCGATGCGCGCGCGATATCCCCGCGGGGCCGCCTAAGTCTTCGGCAGCGTGACGCCGCGCTGGCCCTGGTATTTCCCGCCGCGATCGCGATACGAGGTTTCACAGACTTCGTCCGACTCGAAGAACAGCATTTGCGCCACGCCTTCGTTGGCGTAGATCTTCGCCGGAAGCGGCGTGGTGTTGGAGAATTCCAGCGTGACGTGCCCTTCCCACTCGGGTTCCAAAGGCGTTACATTCACAATTATTCCGCACCTTGCGTAAGTCGATTTTCCCAGGCACACGGTCAGGACGCTGCGCGGGATCCGGAAAAATTCCACGGTACTCGCGAGCGCAAAGGAATTCGGCGGAATGATGCAAACCGGACCCTTGAAGTCGACAAAGGATTTTTCATCGAAACTCTTCGGATCGACGATGGTGGAGTTGATGTTCGTGAAGATCTTGAACTCATCCGCGCAGCGCACATCGTAGCCGTAGCTCGAGGTACCGTACGACACGATCTTGTGTCCGCCCGCGACCCGCACCTGCTCGGGCGAGAACGGCTCGATCATGGCGTGCGCGGCGGCCATGCGCCGAATCCAGCGGTCGCTCTTGATGCTCATCAGGTCGCTTCAACCGTGATCTTGGGAAACGCTCGGCTGTAATCCTTATTCAGGGTCGCGAGACGCGCTGCCGTGCGGCGCGCCATCTGCAGATACGCTCGCGCTCGCGCGCTGCCGGGTTCGGCAACGACCGTCGGCGATCCGCCGTCGGCGTCCTCGCGAATCCGAATGTCCAGGGGCAATTCCCCCAGCAATTGCACGCCGTATTGCGCGGCCATGCGCGCGCCGCCGCCGCTGCCGAATACGTGCTCCACGTGCCCGCAATTGGCACATACGTGAACGCTCATGTTTTCCACCACGCCCAGCACGCGGACGTCGACCTTTTCGAACATTTTTAGCCCCCTGCGCGCATCCAGCAAGGCGATATCCTGCGGAGTGGTCACAATCACCGCGCCGCTCACCGGGACCCGCTGCGCCAAGGTGAGCTGGATGTCGCCGGTGCCGGGCGGCATATCGACGACCAGATAATCCAGCTCGCCCCAATTTGTGTCGCCCAATAGCTGCGTCAGCGCCTGAGTGACCATGGGCCCTCGCCAAGCCATCGGTTGTTCCTGATCGATCAGGAATCCGATCGACATCACTTCGACGCCGTGCGCGCGCAGCGGGGTCAGATGTTTCCCGTCGGTGGTGGCAGGCTTACGGCCGGCGAGGCCCATCATGAGCGGCTGGCTGGGTCCATATATATCGGCATCCAGCAATCCGACCTTTGCGCCCTGCATGGCCCAGGCGAGGGCCAGATTCGCCGCCGTGGTCGACTTACCCACCCCGCCCTTGCCGGAAGCGACCGCCACGACGTTTTTCACGTCGGCGAGGGGTTTGAGCGTGCGCTGGACGGCGTGCGCCGTGATCTTCGATCGCAATACCAGCGTCAATCGAGCGCTCCCGAGCGCCGATCCAAGGTGGCTCTCGAGGAGGGGTTGCAATTCCGCGACATAATCCGCACACGGAAACCCAAATTCGAGTTCGACAGTCGCCACGCCGCCTCGCAACTCAATGCCGCCGATAGCCTTCGCCTCCCCCAAAGTCTGGGCAAGGTAGGGGTCGGTATAGGTGCTTAAACTTGCGCGGATGGCCGCTTCCGCGAGGGTGGCTTCGTTCATAAAGGTCAACAATTGTACCGCAGGCGGCTAAGAGCGTGCGGTATGGCATAATTCACAATCGTGCGTAATGCCTACGGTGGCCATCAAGACTAAGGTGAGAATGGATGGCTCCCGAGGAATGTGCAACTTGAAGGCACCGAATGAGTTTATTTGCCAACTACCGTGCCGATCGGCTGATTGCCGAGGTTAAATCCAGCGGCAATCCAGGCAGCCCGGAGGCACAAAAGGCACTGGAGAAGCTGATCGCGCTGGGGCCCAGCGCCATTGATCCGATTATCGAGGGGCTCGCGACGGCGGAAAAGCGCGAGACCTTGGCATTTGTTGAAGCGTTATCCCGGCTGATCGACGCCAAGACCCTGCCGCAAGTGCTCAAGAGCATGGCGAACGCGAATGGCCGGGCGATGTCGGGTATCGCTTGGGCATTGTCATCCAGCCGAAACTATCCCGTGAGCGCGCTACTGGAAGCGTTGGGTAAGCCGGGCATGCCCAAACCGGCGATTCTCGATGTGATATCGGCACAAAAGACGCGCTTCACGGTGCGCGAGCTGCTGAATGCCGCCTACGCCCAGGAAGCCAACGAGCGATCCGGACTGTTCAGGATCATCGCTGAAATTGCCGACGAATCCTCAATTGACGACCTGATCGCCAGAATCGAGGGCAAGGACCCGATTGCGCGCCTGCACATCATCAACGTGCTGGCGCGCTTCAATACGCCGAAAGTGCAGCAAGCCGTGCAGAAGCAGCTCAAGGACAATAGCAAGCTCATTCGGTCCGCCGCTCTCTCGGCGCTGGCGGGCATGGACGGGCCATTCGACATGCCCTTGATCTGCGGAATGCTGCGTGATCCGGAGATCGAGGTGCAGAACAAAGCCGTGGATGTCGTCGTGCGCGCCAATCATCCCGACACCGTCAAGTACTTGGTCGATGTGCTCAAAGACGAAAACGAATACGCTCGGCGTGCCGCGGTCGAGGTCTTGAATGTCGTCGGTACGTCCAAATCCGTTAAATTCTTGCTGCAGGTGATCGCCGACAGCGACTGGTGGGTACGCACCCGGGCCGCCGACGCACTGGGGAAAATTGGCGGTCCGCGCGTCGTCGATGCCGTGCTCGCGCTCATCAAGGATGAAAATCAGGACATTCGGCGCGCGGCAATTGAGATCCTCAACCAGACCAAGGACGAGCGGGCGGTAGCGCAGTTGATAGAGGCCACCAAAGACCCCGACTGGTGGGTCAGCGAGCGCGCCGTGGATGCGCTCGCCGAAATCGGCAGCAACAAGGCGTTGCCGCGTTTCATCGAGATGTTGGGGGTGGGCGAGGTGAAGTCATTGCCGACGGTGATCCGGGCGGTCGGCAAGGTTGGCGATCAGAAGAGCATCGAACACCTCTTGCCGATGCTGCAACGAGAGGAAAACGAGATCAAAGTGGAGGCAATCTCGGCGCTCGCCAAGCTGGCCGACGAACGGCGCGCCAGTACTATCCGGATGAGACTGCAATCGGTCGCCACCAGCGGCGAGGGCACGATCAGCCAAGCCGTTCAGCGCGCATTGCAGGAGCTGGACAATCGGTTCTCGACGCAGCAGATCGCGGCCAATCAGCATGCCGCGAAAATGCAGGAGCCCTCCAAGACGCTTCTCATCGACAACCAAGAACTCGCCAGCGTCGTCAGTCAGCATGAGGCACAGGCGGCTGCGCGCCTCGATATCACGACGTTGACGCCGGGCGACATCATCGAGGGTCGCTATAGGTACATCGAAAAGATCGGCAAGGGCGCTTTTGGCACGGTATTGCTCATGGAAGATACCGTGGTCGAAGAGCGCTTGATCCTTAAATTCTTGAATCCCAATGTGTCCTCGGACGAGGAGATGATGAAGCGCTTCGTTCACGAGTTGCGCTACAGCCGCAAGATCACGCACAAGAACGTCATTCGCATCTACGATTTCTTGTACATTCGCGGCAATTACGCCATCTCGATGGAGTATTTTCCGTCCCATACCTTGGGCGGCGAGATCGTCAACGAAAAGCCGGTGGCGCTGAAGCGCGCGATCAAATTCGGCATCGACATCGCGACAGGCATGGCGGTGGCGCACCAGGCGGGGATCGTGCATCGCGATTTGAAGCCGGCCAATGTCCTGATCGACAACGATAGCTTGCTCAAGATCGTGGATTTCGGCGTCGCCGCGGCACATAGCCAGGGCGACACGCAACTGACCAAAACGGGATACGTTATCGGCTCCCCCAAGTACATGGCTCCGGAACAAATTCTGGGCAAGAAAGTGGACGAACGGGCTGACATCTACAGCCTGGGCGTCATACTGTACGAGATGTTCAGCGGCATCCCGCCGTACTCCCGCGGCGATCACATGTCGGTCATGTACCAGCACGTGCAGGGCAAGGCGCGGCCCCCCATCGATATCAACAAGGAATTACCATTGGAATTGAACAACCTAGTCATGAAGTGCATGTCGCTCGACAAGGCCAAGCGCGCTCAATCCATGGACGAATTGCGACTATCTCTGGAGAAATTCCTCTGACGCAGCCGCAACCTGCCGGCGGGCGCACCGGCAGTTAGACGCACCTCACGTTTATCGCCCTTCAGGGCTCCAAACACTCGATAATCCAAGCGCTTACGGGTAGCCTTGTGCATTATGGCAAGAATCGACGCATTTCTTAAACTGGGCTCCGCACAAGGCTGCTCGGATCTGCATTTGGCCGTGGGTGTCCCGCCGATGCTGCGCATGCATGGCGACCTCATGCCGATCAAGTTTCGCGATTTGGGCGAAGCGGAACTCGAGGGCTACATCACGGAAGTCTTGACGAAGTCGCAGATCACTCACCTGCGCGAAGGCAATGACCTTGATTTCTCGTATGTCTCGACCGAGGGAGGCCGCTTTCGCGTCAACGTATTTCGCAAGGAGACCGGCATCGGCGCAGCCTTTCGAGCGATCCCCACGCAGATGCCGACCATGGACCAGCTCGCCCTGCCTCCCATCGTGCGCAAGCTGTGCGACAACCATCAGGGGATGATCCTTGTCACCGGCTCCACCGGCACCGGCAAGTCGACGACGCTGGCATCGATGATCGATTATCTGAATTCGACGCGCGCCCTCAACATCATCAGCCTGGAAGATCCCATCGAGTTCGTTCACCGCAGCAAGTCGAGCCAAGTCATCCAGCGCGAATTGGGCACTCATTTGCCATNNGCGCGGCAATGCGCGAGGACCCGGATGTAATCCTGGTCGGTGAGTTGCGCGATGCCGAAACTATCTCCATGGCGATGACGGCCGCGGAAACCGGACATCTGGTGCTCGGTACGCTGCATACCACCAGCGCCACCAAAACCATCGATCGAGTCATTGATGCGCTGCCGACCGAAGAGCGCGAACAAACCAAGAGCTTTCTCGCCTCGAGTCTGATCGCCGTCATTACCCAAGTCTTGGTGAAGAGCCCCGACCAGCGCGCGCGACGCGCTGTTTGCGAGGTCATGGTGCTTACCAAGGCCATCGGCAAGCTGATCATGACCGATCAATCGCATCAGATTCCCAGCCAGCTGCAAATGGGCAAGGAATACGGCATGCAACTCATGGATCAGGCGTTGCTCGCGGCCATCGTCGCCAAGGAGGTCGATCCGGAGCATGCTTACTCCTACGCATCCGACAAGCGCCAGTTCCAGCGATTCGTGACCGATACCAGCGGCGCGCCGGCTTTTGCACCCAGCGCCGCCGCAGCGGGCACCGCGCCCGCGAGCACCTGAGACTGCCGTGCCGGCCATCGATGCCTATTTGCATCAAGTGTTGGAGCGCAACGGTTCGGATCTGCACTTTCTCGCCGGCGATCCCGCGCGCGTGCGCCAGTACGGCGAACTGAAGACATTGGGTCCCGAGCCGCTTGTCGCGGAGACGGTCAAAACGACGCTGTACGAAATCATGCCGAAACTGGCGGTCGAACGGTTCGAAACCAAGGACGGCACGGACTTCGCGTACAGCATCCCGGGCGTCGCCCGGTTTCGCGTCAATGTCATGCGCCAATTGAACGGGATGGGCGCGGTGTTTCGCGCCATTCCCTCCAAGGCTCGCACGGCGGATGAGCTGAAGCTACCCGAGGCGGTGCGCAATCTATGCAAGATCAACAATGGTCTTATTTTGGTGACGGGCAAGACCGGCTCCGGAAAGTCCACCACGCTCGCGGCGTTGATCGACGACATCAATACCCGGGAGAAGGGTCATATCCTCACCATCGAGGATCCCATCGAGTTCGTGCACGTGCGCAAGAATTGCCTGATCAGCCAACGCGAGATCGGCGTGCACGCGGCTTCGTTCTCGACCGCTTTGCTGTCGGCACTGCGCGAGGACCCCGACGTGATTTTGGTCGGCGAGCTTCGCGACCTTGAAACCATGAGCATCGCAGTGACCGCGGCGGAAATGGGTATTCTCGTGATGGGTACCCTGCATACCAACGGCGCAGCGGCAACGGTCGATCGTTTGGTGAACGCATTTCCGGCCGACAAGCAGCCCCACGTGCGCACCATGCTGTCGACCAGTCTGCGCGGCGTGGTGTCGCAACAGCTCATTCCCAAGGCCGATAAACAAGGGCGCGTTGCCGCCCTCGAGATTCTGATCAATACCCCGGCGATCGCCAATCTGATACGCCAAGGCAAGATGGATCAATTGGAAAATGGCATGCAAAGCGGCGGCGCGGCCGGCATGCGCCTGATGGATTCGGCCATTCAGGGCTTGCTCGATGAACGGCAAATCACGGGGAACGAGGCCTTCAAAAAGGCGATCAACAAGGCCAAATTCGAGCAGTACCGCGCGGCTACTTAGCGCGCGCCGCAAACTTTGCTGCGGATACTTCGGTCGCCGCTCGGCCCACCGCCGCGCGCGGGCATGGCATAATTTGGCATGACCCAACGCCGCCGAATTTTAGTGACCAGCGCGCTGCCCTATGCGAATGGGCCGATCCATCTTGGATACTTGTTCGAGGCCGTGCAGACCGACATCTGGGTGCGATTTCAGAAGCTGCGCGGCCACGAGTGCTACTACGTGTGCGCGGACGACACCCACGGCACCCCCGTCATGCTCAAGGCACAGGCGGAGGGGAGGACGCCCGAATCGCTGATCGAGCAGGTCCATGCCGAGCACAAGCGCGATTTGGCGGAGATGTTGATCGGCTTCGATAATTACGGCTCGACGCACTCGCCGGAGAACAAGGTGCTGTGCGATCGAATGTATGGAACGGCGCGAGCATCCGGCTATATCGACAAGCGCACCGTCCGGCAGGCCTATGACGCGACGGCCAAAATGTTCCTGCCGGACCGCTATGTCAAGGGCACCTGCCCGGTGTGCGGCACTGCCGATCAGTACGGCGACTCGTGCGAAAACTGCGGCGCCACGTACACGCCCGCGGACCTAAAGAACCCCATCTCGGTGGTGACCGGCACGGTACCTATCGAGCGCGAATCCGAGCATTATTTCTTTCGCTTAAGCGCGTTCGAACAGAGCCTCGCGGCGTGGGTGAAGAGCGGCGCCGTTCAAGAAAGCGTCGCGCGCAAGCTCGACGAATGGTTCTTGCAGGGCCTTAAGGATTGGGATATATCGCGCGAGGCTCCGTATTTTGGCTTTGAGATTCCGGACGCGCCCGGAAAGTATTTTTATGTTTGGTTCGACGCCCCCATCGGGTATTTGGCGAGTCTGACTCAGCTGTGCGCGCGCACCGGGTTGAAGTTCGACGACTTTCTCGCGCCGGATTCGCAAGCCGAGCTGCACCATTTCATCGGCAAGGACATTCTATATTTCCACACCCTGTTCTGGCCGGCGGTGCTGCAGGCCGCGGGCATGCGCCGTCCCACCGCCGTGCATGCTCATGGCTTCGTGACCATCAACGGCCAGAAGATGTCGAAGGCGCGCGGCACGTTCATTACCGCGCGGCGCTACTTGAATAGCTTCAAGGCGGAATACCTGCGCTATTACTTCGCCGCCAAGCTGGGGGCCGGCATCGACGATATGGACATGAATTTGGATGAATTCACCACCCGGCTGAATTCCGATATCGTCGGCAAGCTGGTGAATATCGCGAGCCGCTGCGCCGGATTCATCACCAAGAATGCCGGCGGCGTATTGGCGGGCGCGTTGCCGGAACCCGAGCTTTACGCCGCGTTTTCGGCGGCGGGCGGCACGATTGCCGCGGCCTATGAGGCGCGCGACACCGCCGGCGCGATTCGCGAGATCATGGCGCTGAGCGATCGAGCAAATCAATACATCGATTCGCGCAAGCCCTGGGCGCTCGCGAAGCACGCAAACAACGCCGCCGAGGTTCAGGGCGTTTGCACCCAGGGCTTGAATCTTTTCAGAGTTCTTATGATTTACTTGCAGCCGGTATTGCCGGAAATGGCCGTCAAGGCGCAGCGATTTTTCCAGGAGCCGGCCTGGACTTGGAAAAGCTCGGCGGCGCCGTTGCTCGGCACGGCGATAACGCCGTATCAAGCGCTCGCGACTCGTCTGGATCCAAAGGCGGTGGCGCGGCTCGTGGAGCCCGAGAGTGAGGTCACCACGGCTGCAACCGCCGCCGACGGGAAGGCCATTTCCATCGACGAATTCCTCGCTGTCGACCTGCGGGTCGCAAAGGTTCTTGCCGCAGACCTGATCGCCGGCGCCGACAAGCTCCTGAGATTGCGCGTCGACCTTGGCGAACTGGGCGAACGCGAGATCATTGCCGGCATTCGCGCCGCTTACGAGCCGTCGATCTTGGTGGGCCGGCTGGTCGTGGTGGTCGCCAACTTGGAGCCGCGCAAAATGCGCTTCGGCACCTCGCAAGGCATGATGCTGGCGGCGGGCCCCGGCGGGAAGGACATTTTCATGCTGTCGCCCGACGCGGGGGCGAGCCCTGGCATGCGCATCAAGTGACATGATGAACGCGGCTCAGTCCGGCATCGTGGCGCGCATCGACGCACTGCTGCCGCAGACTCAGTGCGCGCGCTGCGGCTACCCCGGGTGCCAGCCGTATGCGGCGGCGATCGCGAGCGGCGAGGCGCAAATCAATCAATGCCCGCCGGGCGGCAGTGTGACCATTCGGGCACTCGCTCGGCTCCTGGACCGCGAGTTTCTGCCCCTGAATCCGGCGAACGGCACGCAAGCCCCGCCGCGGATCGCCTGGATCGACGAATCGCGATGCATCGGTTGCGCGCGTTGCCTACCGCCCTGTCCGGTGGATGCCATTATCGGCGCCGCGAAATTCATGCATACCGTCCTCGCCGAACGCTGCACCGGTTGCGAGCTGTGCATTGCGCCCTGCCCGGTTGACTGCATCGAGCTGCGTCCGGGACCGGAACCTGCCGCGAATCAAGCGTCGGTCAATCGCGCTCGATTTGAATCGCATACGGCGCGGCTGGCGCAGCGTGCTGCAGAACGACAGCGAGCATTGGATGCCAAAAAGGCCGGCGCGTCTCGTAGCACGCCGCTCGAGCCGTGAACGAGGCGAAGCGGCGCGCGCTATTCGCGCGCTTGCGGCAGGACAATCCGGCGCCCCGCACCGAACTCAATTACCAATCGGCATTCGAACTGCTGGTCGCGGTAGTACTCTCGGCCCAGGCAACCGACCGGAGCGTCAATAACGCCACCGCCAGTCTGTTCCGCGCCGCCAACACGCCGGCGGCCATGCTGGCCCTGGGAGTTGCCGGGCTGTCCTCGTACATCAAGTCGATCGGCCTGTACAACGGCAAGGCCAAGAACATCATAGCCACTTGCCGACTCCTGCTCGAACGACACGCGGGCACCGTGCCGAGAACCCGCGAGGCGCTCGAGGCGCTGCCCGGGGTCGGGCGCAAGACCGCCAACGTCGTGCTCGGCGACTCGGTTGCCGATTACCGCCCCGGGATACCGTCGCGCGACTACGTCCTGTTGGCGGTCAGCGACACCGGGTGCGGAATGTCCGACGAGGTTCGCGCGCACATCTTCGAGCCGTTCTTCACCACCAAGCCGCCGGGTAAAGGCAGCGGCCTGGGGCTGGCAACGGTGTACGGAGCCGTGAAGCAAAGTGAAGGCGCCGTGACCGTCTACAGCCAGCCGGGATGCGGCGCCATTTTCGAAATCTACCTGCCGCGAGTGCAGGACGCAGTGGCCGGGCCGGCGCGCAAAGGGTCGGGCAAGGGCTCCGAAACCATTCTTCTGGTGGACGACGAAGAAGGCGTGCGCAAGCTGGTGCTGGCGGTGTTGAAATCGAACGGATACGACGTGCTGGAAGCCGGCAACGGCGCCATGGCGCTGGCGGCCTTCGAAAAGAACGCGCACAAAATCGACATGGTGCTGACCGATGTGGTGATGCC
>PKXS01000029.1 GCA_003132425.1 Gammaproteobacteria bacterium
CACAGAATTTCTGATACGCCCGTACGAGCGCCGGCGTGTATACCATGAGCTATATGCTCGAGGATCACCAAGGAGGCGTGTCGGCCATAACCTCGAATGCGGGCGTCGTAGATATAGATGAGAGCTTCTCGGCGTTTGGCACACGACGCAATCCCACCACCTGGTCAGGTGCTCCGACGACTTCCGATCTCAATACAATTGCGAGCTTAAGCCGCCAGGGCTATACATTTCAGACTTGGCTCGGTCAATCGATGGGGCTCAATCACATGAATGGGCGTGTGCAGGATCCGCTCTTGGGAGGATTTCTATCGCCCGATCCGCATATTACGGACCCAACCAATGCTCAGAGTTACAATCGGTATAAGTATGTCAATAACAACCCGCTCACTTATTGGGATCCCACGGGATTTAAATGCCTTAAGAAGTGCACCGTCGGCGACGACGACGATGACGATGATGATGACGACACCGGCTGCGGAAGTAATGACTGCATTGCGCCAGTCGGCTGCGGAATACCCCCCTTCGCTCCTTGCCCTCGCGACCCGACACCGCCCCTTGATGCTAATCCGCCCTTGTACAGCCCTCCGTTGCCATGGCTTGATCCTAATCTCTCGAAATGCCTCCAGTCGCTTGTATTTTGCAATTTCCCGACGCAGAGTCAGAATCCGAATACGCCGATGACTCCTTGCCCGAGCGGACTCGTAGCGGACGTTGAGTACGGGCTAATCCAGATGGGTCAGAATGCGGTCACCACCGGCAAGGTAGCTGTCGCTGGAGGTGCCGGTGTGGCACTCATTGCCGCCCCCTTTTCGCTGACTCCGCCCGGGGCTGCGGCGGAAGGATATGCGGCCATTACCGTAGCGGCGGGGGGTGGAACCGCGCTCACCGGATATTCCATGCAGCTGCTCGCAGGCAGCGCGCTCGCCTTTCAAGGAGACCTCGGACCTTTGGATTCCCTGTTCGCATCGACACTTAATTTAAATGTGCCCGGCGTTCCTAATATTACCCCGACGAATCCATTCGGCAGCAACCTTAGTTCTCAGGCGGGGGCGAGCGGATGCAAATCTCCATGAGACGGTGGGGAACAATCTTCTATTTCGCGGTCGCCGCGCTGTTATTCCTTGGATTCATCTATATAGGTGTCACGCGAGAATTCACGACCGGTCTAGACATTGGTTTTGTGATGGTCGTTTGGATTTTCGTGTTGATAGCCATGAAAACCGGTCTGGTGAGAGTCCCGCCGAATGTGCGGTTACCAGGAACGAATCTGCGCGCGGCATTCAATGTCTCAAGTTTGTTACGTGCGGCCATTTGTGTGACGCTGGGGTGCGTGTGGTCGGCCGTCGCGAGCTTACTAATCTTGAGAGCGCAACTAGGCGATTCGTGGATTGGGGTCGCTGTTGTCTTCGTCCCCCAGTTACTAATCCTGGGGTTTTTTGTGCACTACGTGGTGGATGGTTTTAAGGTCAAGGTGGATCGTCGTTAGGGCTGGACAATTCGTGCAATATCACAGGGCAGGAAATTTAGTATGGACATTGTAGCGGTGGGCGCGAACGCGGAAGTCGGATCGCGCGCGATAGATCCAATCAAGTCGAGAAGGCCGGTGTATTTACCGTTGATAGCGGCAAACCTTGCACCGATCTTTCTTGCCGGCTTGTCTATGCTTAGTTGCCAACAGCGGCACTACATTGAGTCTACATGGGGAGGGCTTGTCGTTTTTTCTAGCATCCTCATTTATTCCCTTGCAAAAGTCAGCGCAAGGACGTTGACTGTGCGCTCTGCAGCTACTACTCGGGAAAGAGCAATTACCACGACGAGGAGCAATTTTGACTCTCTGCTGCGACGGCCACGGTGGCGAAATACCGCAACCGCCGCCGCCGATAACGTTGCGGGGGGCTGCGCGGTTTTAGGATGAGTGCAGGATAGCCTCGCGGCTGCAGTTTGAATCAAATCACCGTGCCGGCGTCTTTACCTTGCCGCTACGGCTTCTCGCCAATCTCGGCGGTGAAGCCGATGCCACGGCGCTTAGGGACAGGTGGGTGCATGAGTTGCCGGATAGCCGAGAGCATGGCGACGATGGCCTCGTCGTGGGTGGCGAGCTTCTTCTCGATGCGCGCTTCGAGCTGATCGAGGCGCCGGGCGACTGTTCACGATCATGAGGAAAGCGCGTTCACCATTACTGGAATACGCAAATGACTCAACCAGCTCAGAGAAGTCTTGCTTTTCGCTTCCAGGCCGCTCGCCTGGGTCTGCAATTGCTGCTGTTGAGCTTTTTGCTGACGCTTAAGGGGACAGCTGCACCTATCTCCCAAGATAAAGCAGCGGATGACAACGAAAGAGATCGAAGCGCGCGTTCCCCGTCCCATGCCGAAGTCAGCCGGGCCATCGATTTGGCCGCTGACTATCTGGAGCGCGCCTGTGGCCCGGACGGGAGGTTCGCATATCGAGTCGATACCGTTTCCGGGCGGGAGACCGGTTCTTACAACGTTATTCGACACGCGGGTGCGATCTACGCCTTGGCGATGCTGAATCGTTACCAACCCGACCCTCAGGCTCTTGACGCGATGGTGCGGGCCGTGGGATTTCTTCGTCAGAACTACATCGCGGCAGGAACGCTACCAGGTCAGTTGGCGGTTTGGTCCGAGCCATTACCCGAGCGTTCACGGATTGAGTTCCCAGTGGCTGACTTAGGGGCGACGGGCCTTGGGTTGGTCGCGTTGGCCGCAGTCAATGACGCGGCACCGGGAACAGTACCTCTTACGCAATTACAGGCGCTGGGGCGCTTTATACTCTTCCTGCAACGAGAGGATGGGAGCTTTATCAGCAAGTACATCGCAAAGAGAGGACCGATAGCAAACTGGGAGAGCCTATATTTTCCAGGTGAGGCAGCATTGGGGCTTGTGTCGTTGTATCGGGTCGATCATTCGCGTAAGTGGCTCGTTGCTGCTGAGAAAGCACTTTCTTACTTAGCAAGAAGCCGTGCGCATCTCGTAACCGTCCCTGCCGACCACTGGGCACTGATTGCGACAGCTGAGGTGTCTCGCTACGGTGATTAGATAGGTTCTACGCTCTCGCGCCAGGAACTGATTCGCCATGCAATTCAGATTTGTAATTCGATTCTTCGTGAGCAACTTACAAGCACAGCCACCGTAGATCTAGACGGAGCATTCGATTCGACTGGAAGGACTACTCCAGCGGCTACCCGCTTAGAGGGACTCCTGAGTGCCTTGGAGTTTTTGCCAAGGGGGGAGTTGACAAACGAGATCGGAGTGGCCACCGGCCGCGGCATTGCCTTCTTACTTCGGGCGCAAATCACTTCGGGCCCGTTCATGGGCGGCCTAACGGGAGCTGTCCCGTCTAGTGCGCGCGATTCCACCGAGATTCGTATTGACTACGTTCAGCACGCGTTATGCGCCTGGATTCGCTATCTGCAGTTAATGGGGTCAACTCAGTAGAGTACGAGTGTGACGCGCCAGTCGCTCGCGCAGTAGCGTCATCGACTCCGGCAGGATCCAATCCTTGAACGGCGCGCCGTTACGCAAGGCACCGGGCTTGTGCTCGAGCGCCGGCAGGTAATGCCAGGGGTTGTACACGGTCTGATACCGTTCGAACCGGCGCGCACGCTCCGCAATGACCACGCTGTCGCCAACGATGACGATGCGTGTGGCGTACGCCTGACCTGCCCCCAACATCAGGGCCACGGAGTTCGTAAAGTCCTGGTTCACTTCGCTCCGTCCGCGGGATGCCCGCTGTAGATCGAAGTCTCTCATTTTCGCGCTAGCCTTTTGTTCAGAAGTCGATGAAGCTACACAAGGTGCAGGGTGACAACATGCAACCTAAGGGAGTACGACTATGGCAACACGTGTTACGAATCGACGGAGCTTTCGTCGTGAATTTCTTGGGGGATTCTCACATCCTGCTAAACCTTTGACCACCCGCCCGCATCGGGTGCAGACTTCTTGTAAAAGCGAGAGGACTACAGGGACGTTATCCACTTCACGCAATGTGCGCATCCTCAAAATGATTGGGAGAATTCATGGGTTACGTCGACAAGAACCTCTTGCCAAACGAGGAAATTAGCTATCGTGCACACCTTCACTGGATCATCTATACGCTCCCGATAATCGTGTTTGTGATCGCAATTCTTGTTGCGGTGAGCGGCGGCGGCTGGATCGCCGGCATTGCGTTAGGCGTCATCGGCTTTGTCCTCCTGCTGCCGCCCTGGATCAAAGCGAGCAGCTCCGAATTCGCAATTACCAATAAGCGCGTGTTGATAAAGGTCGGGCTCATCCGCCGGCACTCTCTGGAATTGCTGCTGCAAAAGGTCGAAGGCATTGGCGTTGACCAGGGAATTCTCGGCCGCATGCTCGGATACGGAACAATCACCGTATCGGGAGTCGGCGGCACGAAAGAGACATTTCGGATGATCTCGAATCCACTGGAATTCCGGCGGCAGGTCCAGGCCAGCCTCACTTCGTGATGGATCCATCAAATTTGCGCGGCCGCCCGGCCCATTGTTTCGAACGCGGGCGTGTCGTGAAGCGGGGAGTAGACGGTCGCTTAGTTCTTCGCTACCGCGGCCGCCGATTCACGGCGCAGGTAAGCGCCAACTGATATTGATGTCGGTCCAAGTTGCGATCGGAACTCCGCCTTGACTCGCGGGCACGAAATGCGCCTGGTCGATCGCCTGCAGGCAGGCTTGGTCGAGAGCGGCAAAGCCCGTCGATTTGCTGACAATCGCCTTACCCAGGGTGCCGTCCGTCGTTATGTATACGTGGACGACACACTCGCCTTCCTGGTGCAATTGGCGTGCAGTTACCGGGTAATACTCAGGACCAACCTTTAATTGGTAGTCTCCCTGGATCTGAGGAGTCGCAAAGCGGTCCTGATTGGACGGGGCTATCGGCCCGCTACCCAGCGACCAAACTAACGGTAAATCGATCCAGGTGCCGACCGGTTTTTCGTCAACGGTTGCCGGAAGAAATCGCCCGTTCAGAAGAGCATCGATACATGCGGCATCGAGGCGCTCAAAGCCCGTGGAGGAGACCAGATGCGCTATACGGACGACGCCATCGGGATCTACCCTGACCCGGACGACGCATTTTCCTTCCTCGCCGAGGGCTTTGGATTCCGCTGGATAGAATTGCGCGCCGATTTTTGGCGGATGATTATCGTCAATCCTAACCGGTGTCCTCGCCGCGGCGAGCGGCGGGTTTGGCGGCGCTGCGGTCTGCGCGGTGGGCGCCGAGGCCGGTTTCGGCAATTCAGTTGCGGCGCACCCACTGAGCGTAATCGCAAATGCGCCGCCGCAAAATACAAAGAGAAATAATCCCCGCGCGCGATTCATGGGTCTTGCCTTATGTCGCCGTCAAAGCCCTCAGCATCGGATTCTAAACGCTTTTGCGCGCAGCCAACGACGCGGATTGAGCGCCCGCTAGGTCATGCAACGCATCATATCCGGCGTCACCAACACGACGCCGTTCTTGGTGACGAAGAAGCGTTTTTGATCCTCCGCCAAGTCTTGACCGATGTTCACGCCATCGGGAACGACGCAATTCTCGTCGAGAATACAGCGCTTGATCTGGCAACGGCGGCCGATGGTGACGCTCGGGAGCAGGACCGAGCTGTCGATGGTGCTGCCGTCCTCGATCCGCACGTCGTTGGATAGCAGCGATCGGCTTACGTAGGCGCCCGATATGATGCAGCCGCCGGCGACCATGGAATTGACTGCCATGCCGCGCCGGCCGTCTTCATCCAGCACGAATTTCGCGGGCGGTTGCTGCGGCTGATAAGTCCAAATGGGCCATTGGTGATCGTAGATATTGAGTTCGGGATTGAGCGCAACGAGTTCCATGTTCGCTTCGTACAAGGCATCGACGTGGCCGACATCACGCCAATAATTTTGCGCGCGCGTTTCGACATCGTGGAAGGGGTAGGCGTACACCCGCATGCGTCCGATGGCCGGGGGGATGATGTTCTTGCCGAAATCGTGATTGCTGCCCTCGTTGGCTGCATCGTCGGTCAGCAATTTCTCCAGCCGGTCCATGGCGATCACGTAGATGCCCATGGAGGCTCTCGCGAGGTGAGCGTGGCCGATGATGGGGTCGGGGTTCTGCGGCTTCTCGGCGAATTTCGTCACACGATTGGTGTCGTCCGTAGTCATGATGCCGAACTCGTTGGCGCGATCGAGGGGTACGTCGACCACGCCGACCGTGATGTCGGCCTCGCACTGCTCGTGATAAGCAATCATCGGACCGTAGTCCATTTTGTAAATATGATCGCCCGCCAAAATCAACACATGCGTCGGGTTGTGCGAGCGGATGAATTCCAGATTCTGATACACCGAGTCGGCGGTGCCGCGGTACCAGTGGCTGCCGATCTGCTGTTGCGCCGGAATCAGCTCCACGAACTCGCCGAGTTCGCCGCGCAGATAGCTCCAGCCGCGTTGAATATGCTGGATCAGGGATTGTGCCTTGTATTGCGTGAGTACCGCGACCTGACGGATGCCGGAATTGACGCAGTTCGACAGGACGAAATCGATGATGCGGAACTTGCCGCCGAACGGCGTAGCCGGCTTGCAGCGGTGCTGGGTAAGACCTTGGAGGCGTTCGCCGCGGCCGCCCGCCATGACTATCGCCAGCGTGCCGCTGGTGAGACGGCTGACGTAACGCCCGGTGTTGCTTCGAGCTGCATGCCGCACGCTCATTCTGGTGTCACCGTGAGTCGTCATCAGTAAGCCCCCCGATCAAATCCCAGCCTGCCACACTCGACACATGCCTGCATCAGGTTTCGCGCGATGCCGCAGATGCCTTTGCTAGACTGACCGCGTGACCGCATTAAAGTTGTGCATTTTGAGTTCCGAGATCATGCCGTACGCGAAAACCGGCGGACTGGCGGATGTCGTTGGGGCATTGGCCCGGGAACTTCGGAGCATGGGTCATGAGGTGCGCGCCTTCATGCCGCTGTACGCGGCAGTTCGACGCGCGTATCCGGATTTGCAGCCCGTACCCGCTGTCGAGGCCGTGCCGATGATGATCGGCAGCACGGAATATCGATTCTCGCTGAAATCAGCGCATCCTCCCGGCGCCGATCCTCTGATATATCTCGTCGATTGTCCCGCACTATTCGATCGCTCGAGTTTCTACACCAACGACCCCGACGATCATCGACGCTTCTTGCTGTTCACGCGCGCGGCCATGGAGAGTTGCCGATACCTGGAGTTTGCACCGGACGTGTTTCATTGCAACGACTGGCACACGGCATTTCTGCCCATGTACCTGAAGACGGTTTACGCGCCGGCCGCTTTTTTTTCGCGCTCACGTTCCGTCATGACCATACACAACATTGGTTACCAGGGGATCATGCCGGCCGCCGCGGCCCCCGACATCGGCTCAGCGACAGTCGTGTCTCAGCTGGACCCGGCGGACCTCGCGCTCGGGGTCATCAACGCGCTGAAAACGGGGATCAAATTCGCCGATCGGGTGACGACGGTCAGTCCGACCTATGCGCGCGAAATCTGCGAGGCGCCGCTCGGGATGGGATTGCAGTCGGTACTGCGCACGCGCAGGGAAGCGGTGCTCGGAATCTTGAATGGCGTGGACTACCTAGAATGGGATCCGCGGCACGACCCCCATTTGACCGTTCATTTCAACCCAAAAGACCTGCGCGGCAAGCTCGCCAACAAGCAGCGCTTGATGGCCGCAAATGATCTCAAAATCGATGCATGCCGCCCCATCGTCAGCATGGTGACCCGGCTCGCCGAGCAAAAGGGCATCGACCTGTTGTTCGACTCCCTGCCGCTCGTGTTGCAGGAGCGTGACTTCGGCTTCGTGGTGCTCGGCAGCGGCGATAGCCGCTACGCGGATTTTTTCGAGGGGCTTGCGGGGCGTTTTCCCGGGCGCGTGGCGTTTCATTCGGGTTTCGACGAATCGATGGCGCACTTGATCGAGGCGGGCAGCGATATTTTCCTCATGCCCTCGCGTTACGAGCCCTGTGGCCTGAATCAGATGTACAGCCTGCGTTACGGCACGATTCCGGTCGTGCGCAATACTGGAGGCCTCGGGGACTCGGTGCAGCACTACGATCCTCGCAGCGGCATCGGCACCGGATGCGTGTTCACCGACTTCGATTCACCGGCGGTGCGGTGGGCCCTCAACACGGTTCTTGACTGGTTTGCGGACCCCCAGAGTTGGCGGCGCTTGATGCGCAACGCCATGGCTCAGGACTTCTCCTGGAAGCGACAGGCGCAGTTGTACGAGGCGCTGTACGAGGACGTGCGGCACCGGGCTTGAGCCGACCAAATTCTCGGACCTTAGGGTGTCAGGGAACTGAGGGTTTCAGTTCGAGCAAGGCGTAGCGCCGGCCGTTTGGCAGCGCATAGCGCCGCAGTACCTGCAACTGCGAGCCCGGCAACCACGCCAGATCGGCGGCCGCGTGCCGACTTCTCGCAATCGACGACAGCCAAGGGCTCATGTTGCGTCCCGGAAGCTGCGTCACGACCAAACTTCGCGGCGCGCCGGTCATCTGCGCTCTCAAGACTTCGATCGCTGCGTCGTCGATCGGCCCCTGCACCACGCCAACCGAGGTCCGCGCGTACATGTCGATCATGGCTCGGGTGGTCTCATCCGGCGCGAATAGAATCAGCGGTTTGCCGGCCGAGTCCTGCTGTATGGCGCGGCCGATCGTCGCGAGATCCTGCCACGAGTCTACTTGCCGGTAGACCTGCGATGCCGGGCCGACCAGTAAGGCGCAATAGGCCAGCAGCAATGCGCAATTCGCACGCAGCACCTGTGCGTGGCGCGCCGTCGACTCAGCGCGAATGGCGAGAAAGCCGGCGGCAACGAGCCCGATGGCGGAGATCGCCACATAGTCGGTGCGCGCTGCCAGCGTGGCCCACGCGTCCATGGCGAGAATCGTCATCGCCACGGCAATCACGCCGACGGCGAGCAGCAGCAATGCGGCCGTGGCGCGCAAGGCGCGCAGGTCCCAGCGCTCGTGCGCCGTGCGGATTTGTTGCGCCCACCAGCCGAGCAACACGGCGGCACCGGGCAGCGCCGGCGCCAGATAAATATTGCGCGCGGTCGCCGCCATCGACAGCACGGCGAGCGGCGGCAGCGACGCAGCGAGCGCAAAACGAACCGCGCGCCATTCGTCGAACGATGCTTTTCGCTGCCGCCAAGCGCGGCACGCGGCCGCAATCACCAGCAACGTCCAAGGCCAGAGATACAGCGGCAGCTCGAGCAAGTACTTGCCCGGCGAATTGCGGTGTGCCGCCGCATATTGCAAGTCAACCGGCGCGTCGATGCGAGTAAAGCGGCCGACCAAATTGTTCCAAAAGAACACCTTCAGGTGAGCCGGTCCATCGGAACCTACGTACACGAACCAAACCCAGAGGAGAATTGCCGCTGCCTGAATGCCTAACCCGGCGTACAGTTCCCAGCGCAGCAACTCGCGCCAGCGCTTTTCCCAAATAGCCAGCGTTAGCAGGGCTAGCGCCGGCACCATCCAGGCCGCGGCGCTTTTGCACAAAAACCCCAGCGCCAGCGCCGCATGCATCAACAAGTAACCGCGTAGACGCTCGCGGCTGTGACTCGCATAGAACCCGATGTAGGCGCCCAGCAACGCGACCGAAATGGCGGCCAGGAGCGGGGCATCGGTGGCAAGCCAGATGCTCACCTGGTAGGACAGCAAGAAAGTACTGATGGCGGCCGCGGCCACCAGACCCGCTAGGGGTCCCGCGCAGCGCCGCGCCAGGAAGCCGACGCCCAGCGCGGTGATCACGGCGTACAGCAAATTAGGCAATCGCGCCGCCCAAGCCTGCGTGCCGAATGCCGTCATCGAGGCGGCGGCGATCCAATAGGTCAGGGGCGGCTTTTCACAAATGGCCTCGCCCGCCAGCAACGGTACGGCCTTGTCCGCTTGCCAACTCATCCGCCACGCGATATCCGCTTCGCGCGGCTCATCCGGCGTCCAGTAGCCGCGTCCCACAATGCCGACGCACCAGGCCAGAAATACCGCGGCAACCGACAGCGCAACTAGAGGCCGGGGGCGATTCATCCAGTAAGCACGCTGGAAAGTCCACACGGCAGAGAGCTTGGCATATGCTGACTATACTGCACGATGCGGTCCCGCCCAATGTGCCGGAGGGTATGGTGATTCTCTATGGCTACTCGCTAAGTTCGGCCTCCTATCGTGTGCGCATCGCGCTCGCCCTCAAGGGCTTGCCGGTGACCGACGTGCCGAAGCAACTGCGCAGCGGCGAGCAGCGGCGCGAGGATTACTTGCAGATCAATCCGCAAGGCCTAGTACCCGCGCTCGCCTTGGATGACGGGCAAGTGCTGACCCAATCGATGGCCATCATCGAATTCCTCGATGAGATGTACCCGCAGCCGGCGCTGTTGCCCGCGCAGCCGTTGGCGCGCGCGCGGGTGCGCGCGCTGACCCAGGCCATCGCCTGCGATATTCATCCGCTCAACAATCTGCGCGTGCTGCAATATCTCGACCATAATTTAGGTCTGGACAAAATGGCGCGCGAGACTTGGTATCGGCACTGGGTGCAGCTCGGATTCGATGCCTTGGAGCGTTCCTTGTCCGGCGACCCGGCCGCGGGTCGCTTTTGTCACGGCGATGCGCCCACCATGGCGGATGTTTTTCTGGTGCCTCAGGTATTCAACGCGCGGCGCTTCACGGTCGATATGAGTCCCTATCCACGCATCGTCGGAATCGACGCGGCGTGCCGGGATTTACCGGCCTTCCAGAGTGCTGCACCGGAGCGTCAGGCTTAATATCCCGCTCGGTGCAGCGCCGTCACCGCAACCGCGGCGATGAGGCAATAGATCCCAAACAGATACCAGCGGCCGCTCTCAAGCCACCGGCTAAGCCATTTCAAGGCTAGAAGTCCTGCAAAAAACGCCACCACCGCTCCAACCACGGTCAGCAATGCCACTGAGGCTAGATCTGCGGTGCCCTCCGTCTGTCCGGCGTGGATGAGCCGTAGCGTTTCACGGGCTACAACGGGTGGGGTCAAGACCACGGCCAAGGCGAAGCTGAACGCTTCCGCGCGCGACTTCGCGATCCCTAGCAGCATCCCGGTCGAAATGGTTGCCCCAGAACGGGAGAACCCGCGGAAGGGCAGGCACAGTCCCTGGATGGCGCCGATAAGGCCGGCCTGTTTCATGTTGATGTCTTGCGCTTCGGCCAGGGTCCGCGAGGAATTGCGTTTCTCGACGATGCCCGCAATCAAGATGAGGATTCCCGCGGCCGCCAAGGCCGGAGCAATGAATTCGAGGTGGCTAAAGAGATCTTCTATCTGCGCATGCGGCACACCGCGAAAAGCGGTTCTTTCGATGATCTTGATGATGACTTCGCCGATGACGGCCGTGAATGCCGTCGCGATAACGACGAGCACCGCAATTTTCTTGAACGCCGCCGTGCTTTGAAAATAGGCGACTCGCCACTGCCGCCAAAAGTAGACGATGACGGCAAACATAGTGCCCGTGTGCAGCATCACCAAGAGCAGTGTCATGGGCGGCGAAGACGGGTCCAGGCCCAGCAGCTTCTCCGCCACGACCACGTGGGCTGAGCTCGACACCGGCAGCAACTCCGTGAATCCTTGCACAATTCCAAGGACGATGATTTTCAGCGGCGACATTGAAATTCCGAATGGGGAGTTTCAGAGTCTATCAGGCGGATCGTCCATTGCGGGGCTAGTCAGAAGTCCGGGTATGGCTCACCGTTCGTATGTGTGAAGCCGCCACGGCCCTGCGGCACTTTCAAATCAATATCCGGATAGAACACCTCGTCTTCATCCGGACGGCGCGAGCCGACTTCCAGGAACAGGGCGTCGTGAGCCGTGCGGTTCTGCAAGTGATGCCCGTCTTTTGCGCCGGCTTTGAAGCCGGCACAGTCTCCGGCACGCAGAATTTCTTCGCCCGAGTCCGTGATGAGGACCACCTCGCCTTCGACCACGTAGACGAACTCATCTTCCGCCGCGTGCCAATGGCGCTGACTCGACCAGGCGCCGGCTGGAAGACGCGTCAGGTTCACTCCGAAACTCGTGAGTCCGGCGGCATCTCCCAGGCGCCGGCGGATGCGCCCGGCGCATGGTTGGTGGTAGGGCGGCGGGTAACGCGAACCGGTAACGGTTTTAGTTGTGGTCAATTCAATTCTTTTTGCCATGCCGGATCCTCCGTCAGGTGGTGCGCCGCGATTCCTCAATAGTATTCTCGAGAGCGGCCGATGGTAAGCGGCTATAGTGAGCATGCATCCTCAACGAAATTAGGTGAGTAGGATAGGTATGCACGGCCTTGCGCAGAGCAGAAAAGCCGCTACGGATTCGGCTTGTGCCGTGTTCGATTCCGTGGCAAGCGGCGTCGCCGTGACGCAGCCGGACGGAACCTTGGTCTTTTGCAATACGGCACTTCTCGAGCTGTGGGCGCAAAGCGCCGGGCCGGTGCTGGGCGCGTCGATTTTCACGCTGTTGGACGGCGCTGTGGACGGCAATTTGCAGGCGCTGCACCGCGCCGTGCTGGCAACCAACTCCGAGCAGCACGCCCAAGTGCATTGCTGCGGGGGCAACTTCGTCGCCGGCGTGATTCTGCGTCGATTGGATCGACATGAGGGGCCCCTTGTCGTCTGGTCGTTTATGGATGCCCGAGGCCGCGAGCCGGTCCCCGATCTCGCCTTATGGGGTACCGGGATCGGGCTGTGGGACTGGGACATCGTGAGCGATCGAGTGACCTGGATTAATGATTGGTGCGAGCACTCGCTATTCACGGTCCATTCCGCCCATAGCCACGGACAACTATGGTCAGCGCGCATACATCCGGAAGATATTCCGGCCCACCGGGCAGCGTTGAATCAGCATTTGGACGGTCGAGGGCCGTACCACATCGAATATCGGCTCCGCAGTCGTAACGATGACTGGGTCTGGATTCAGGAGCGGGGCAGGGTGATCGAGCGAGACTCGGCCGGCCGCGCATTGCGCATGGTGGGGCTAAGCATCGACGTGGACGAGCGCCATCGCGCGGCGCATGCCCTCGAGCGCAGCGAGTCTCGATTCGCGCACGCCGTCTGGGGAACCAGCGTCGGCTTTTGGGACAATGACGTCCGCACCGACGCCGTGCACTGGTGGAACGACTGGTGCGCCACCGTCGATCTGGACCCCTGCGAGGGAGCCAACCACTGGCCGCGCTGGTCCGCGGCCGTTCATCCCGATGACCTCCGGCCGTTCAGCGCACAGCACGAGGCATTGATCGAGGGCAGCGGTAAAATCTATGAAGTCGAGTACCGGATACGTACCCGCTCGGGGAATTGGCGCTGGATCTTGAGTCGCGGACGGGCAACGGCGCGCGATGATGCCGGGCGCGCCATCCGTCTTGCCGGCGTGACGATCGACATCGATGCGCGCAAACGCATGGAGCTCGCGCTGCGCGACAGCGAAGCGCGGCTCGAAGCAGCCATGTGGGGGGCGGATCTAGGCCTATGGGACTGGAAAACCGATGACGACTCGCTGCTATGGTTGTCCGATTGGCCGACGCGATACGGCATCGGCGCGGGGATACGCACTGTACGGCGCAAGGAGTGGCTGGCGCGAGTGCATCCCTTGGATCGGCAAAAATACGCAGCCGATGATCACGGACTGATACACGACGGCAAGGACTCAGCCGAGAGCGATTATCGTGTTTTGTCCTCGCTCGGCGATTGGCGCTGGGTAAATGTGCGAACCACGGTCGTTGAACGAAATGCCGCGGGCCGGGCGTTGCGAATTGTCGGCGCCTGCATCGAGGTGGACTCACGGCGACGGGCCGAACAGCTATTGCGGACGCAAGCGATGATTTTGGAAACCATGCGCGAGGGCGTGGTGCTCCTCGATCTGCACGGGCGCATCGAATTCACGAATCCCGCATTCGACCGCATGTTCGGCCGCACCTCCTCAGAGCTGACCGGGACTTCCGCGATCGACCTGCTGAACACCAGGCAAAAAGGCCAGTCCTCTCCGCTCGCCGTCGAGGGGTTGCTGGAGCAATTGAACCGCCGCAGCGGCAAGCGCGATATGCTGTTTCGCCGCCGTGACGGCAGCCAATTCGCGGGCGAGGTGCTATCCGCGGATATCGAGCTGAGCGGCGAGAAGAAGATTTTGGTGGTGGTGCAAGACGTCTCGGAGCGCAAACAGCTGGAATCGGAGATTATCGAGAACGCCAACCGCGAACGCCGGCGTCTGGCCGGCGACCTGCATGATGGCCTCGGACAGGAACTAACCGGCATATCGCTCATGTTGCGCAGCCTGGTGAGGCGTGCGGGGAGCGCGCCATTGCATGCCGCTCCGGAACTCAACGAGATCATTGCCTTGGTGAATCACCTCATCGAAAGCACGCGCAAGATGGCGCTCGGCATCTCACCGGTGACGCTGCAACGCGGTGATTTATTGTCCGCCTTGGAGACTCTCGCCGGCTGGTGCCGCGACAGTTACAGCATCGATGTCCGATTGCGCCTGATCATCCGTTGGCCGATGCTCATCGACGAATCCGCCGCCACGCATCTGTATCTCATCGTGCAGGAGGCGATCAACAATGCCGTCAAGCATGGCCACGCCCGATCGGTGGTGGTGACCCTACGGACCAATAGAACTGTGGTTTATCTGTCGATTGCCGATGACGGCGTGGGCATTGCGGACCTTGCCGTGCGCGGCGACGGAATGGGGCTGAAGATCATGCAATACCGCTCCGCCATGATCGGCGGGGTCGTGCGGATAAAAAGGCTGCCGACCGGCGGCACGCGAATTCGCTGTCTCTGCCCGCGGATCGCGTCCGGAGCGACCTTCGAGTAGCTTCCGCTTGCTCGATGCCGGCGCCTAGCTCGATGCCGCCGCTTTGAGCGCCTCAGCTTTCACATCGTAGCCGCCAAGCGTCCATTCGCGCGGATTGCAACTGGTGCGGTACTGCGCGTCGCGCAGGCTAAAATTATTGAGCACGATGTCTTTCATATCGTCGACCAATTCGCAGTCACCGCCGCCCATGAAACTCGGGCGCTTCGGAGCCATGTTCAATCCGGCCCAGCGCGCTTGCACGGTGCCTGCCGCACCGGAATCGGCGGCCGGCGCCAGCGAATAAAAGTCCGCGTCAACCCAAGCAGTGTGACTGAGCGCATACGGCCGGCGCTCGCACGCCCCCGTGATCTTTACTTTCAGGTCCGGGCGGGCGCCGAAGTGCAGAAGAATTCCCCGCACCTGAGACTCCAAACCCCCGCAGCTATACTGCGAGGTCAAGCCGGAGTAAGAAAATGTCACTTTGTGATGTTGCCAGGCACCGGCGACGGTGCCGGACTCGGCCGCACCCGATGCTTGCGTAAGCAGGGTTACACCGCAGAGCGCCGCCGCGCCCAGGAAAGAAGTCCCTATTCGGTTGGTGCATTGCATTACGGAACCCTCCCACTGTTGCCGAGCTTTCGCGGCATGGGCCTGCTCCAAAGGAGCAGCCGGTGCATGATACTCCTAGACTAATTGGACCAGATACAGGGCAAGTAGTTCACTCAGGTGGGCGCTTATAGCGGGAAGATTTCCCGACCCTGGACGCTTGGCGGACGGGGCGCGCGGAGCTTTGATATGCTGAGGGAAGCTCGAATTGTCCCACCCCGGCACGCTGCGGAGCGGTCCTATATCCGACTCACGCTAGAGGAATTCTTGGCCGAACATGAACATGCTAACTAAGGTTTCGTGGCTTGCAGGGTGCGCGGGCAGCGCAATGCTGCTGGCCGGGGCAGCGGCTGCCGCTACGGGCGGCGAATACCAGATTTATGTCACCAACGAGCGGTCCGGCGACGTGACGGTGATCGACGGGGCCGATTTTAAGGTCCTCGCGACGATTCCGGTCGGAAAGCGGCCCCGCGGAATCCACGCGAGCCCCGATGGCAAGACCGTGTATGTGGCTCTTAGCGGCACCCCGATTCAAGCGCCGCCGAAGCTCGATGCGCACGGCAATCCGATTTTGCATAGGGTAAGTGACGATGATGACGACAGCGACGTCAAGGCGGACAAGGCGGCCGACGGAATTGGATACATCGACACCGCGCAGCGCAAGCTTCTGCGCAAGATTTCCGCCGGCTCCGACCCGGAAGAATTTGCGCTTAGCGCCGACGGAAAGCAGCTGTACGTGTCGAACGAGGATGTGGGAACGGCGAGCGTCTTCAATGTCGCCAGCGGCAAGGTGGAGCACATCATTCCGGTGGCGCGCGAGCCGGAAGGCGCGGGCACCTCGCCCGACGGCAAGATTTTCTATATCACCTGTGAAACGGGTGGCGATGTATTCGCCATAGATGCCCGATCCTACAAGGTGCTGGCGCACATGGCGGTGAACCCCCGGCCGCGCAGCATTGATTTTCTGCCTGATGGGTCGCGCGCCTTTGTGCCGTCGGAATCGGTGGCCGAGCTGAACGTCATCGATACGGTAACGTACAAGGTAGTGAAGACGATCAAGCTTCCCGAGCATACGCGGCCGATGGAGGTCCGGCTGGCGCCGGGCGGGAAAACGATTTACGTGAGCGGCGGCCGTTCCGGAGAGGTAGTTGCGCTCGATGCGAACACCTATGAGGTGCTCAACACGATCAAGGTCGGCACCCGGCCTTGGGGACTTGCGATTAGCGCGGACGGTAAATATCTGTTCACCGCGAACGGTCCCAGCAACGACGTTTCGGTGGTAGACCTCGGCGCCGGCAAAGAAGTGGCGCGGGTGAAGGCCGGAGAGAGCCCCTGGGGAGTCGCCGTCGTGCCGCAGGCGAGATAAGCCAGGCGCGAATTCCCTGCGCTAGCTTCTCGGCACGAAAACCTGCTGCGCCGTGATGCTCCTGGTAAATCCTTGCTTGTAGGCCCGCGCCCGCACCACTTCGGGTTCCGTCAGCGAGAGAGGCGCTGCGTACACCGGGTCGGAGGTAGTTGGTTCACTGCCGTCAAGCGTGTAATGAATCACTGCGCCAGGTTCCGTTTCCCGCAACGTCACGGTGACCGTCTTGTCGAAGCCGCCTCCGGGCGGCGACATGATCGGAGGATCGAGAACCGGCGGCCCGGGCATGCTGTGAATCCATTGCCGCAGCAGTTCCACGCCCGCCTTGTCGATCGTCATTCGCGCCAAAGGCGGCATTCTGAACGTGTCGTTCGTATCCACCCGCATGAAGAGAATCGAGCGCCAAATATCATTTGGCGCAATTACCCGGGACCTGTCGATGTTCTCATCGATCACCACTGCACCGCCGATCAGTGCCTGCTTCGCGAGGGGAGTCGTGTATCGCGCATCGAAATTCGCAACGGTGCCCCCTGGCCGGTGGCATTGGGAGCAATTCGCGTCGAGATAGGAGCGGCCGCGATCTTCCACGCTGCGCGTCGCGTCGTTCGTGGCCGCAAGCTTTGGCAGCGTCGCTATTTCGGAATCGGAAAGCCCATGGTCGAACATGCCAATGTGGTTCCAGGCACGCAATTCGTTATCGGTAACACCCGACGGGTAAGTGAAATCGCGATTCATCTGGCGAGTTTTCACGCCGAGCACGCCGCCTGCATTTGCCGTGTGGCAGGTGAGGCAATCCTTCCGGCTTGGGTAGTACCACGTCTGCGAACGCGTGCCGGCGGCGGTCTTGATCGTGATGTTCTCTTTGACGGCCGTGGTCAGAAGATCCGCATCGCTGTTGTCCGGACGCCATTTATAGGTGACGCCGTAGACCCCGCCGTTGCGATCGCGGACGAGTAAGCGCGTTTCAAGACGGCGCTTGACGCTGGGATCGGTGTCGTCCACGGGCAGATCAAAGTGCTTCACAAAGATGGTGCCGTCCGGAAATTCCCACTCGCCGTCGGAGGAGAAATTCACCTTTCCCTTGGGCAGAGAAATCCAGCGGGACTTGTCAGCCCCATCGGACCAAAATGCCAGGATGAGGTCGTAGGGTATCAATGTCTTACTGGGCGAGAGCGTCCGGACATCGTCGAAAATACCTGTCTGCGACAGCAGAGCAGGGAATTTGCCGCTCGCTGCCTGCGGCATCAGGCGGTACGGCGTCGATACCACCGGCCGAGAATCCAGGCCGTAGGGCTTGGTCGATTCGACAGAAGCGAGGCTCGGCGATTGAATCGCTGTTACCCCCACTACCAGCGCCAACAGCGCCGTTCGCGCCGACGCCGAAGTCCTTATCGCGCGCGCAAGTCTGGCGGAACCCGCAAGCTTATCCGACGAAATACGCATGATCATATGACTCTAGAATAAGCGGATTAGTTGCATGCGCCAATCGGTGCTGTGACCGCGGGCCGCGCTTTGGCGCGCAGCGGACCTAACGATCGGAGGCGCTCATCGAGGCGAGCTTTGCCTGCATTTCGGCGCCGAAGTAAGCCTGAGGGCGTGACGGAGTGTCGTGCTCTCGCCGCTCCCGCGCGGCGATGGCCGCCTTGGCCTTTTCAAAGGCGTCGCGCAGCGAGCCGGCGGCGGGCAGCGCGTCTCGGTAGAAGGCCTCCCCGAAGTAGGTCAAATCACGATCGTTTGAACAGCCGAACGAAGTGCGATCGGCCGCCGCCGCCGTAATGACGATGGTTCGTGAATCGCTCAGGGGTTCGATGAAACCACCGGCGTAGCAAGCCGAAATGATGATGACGCGCCATTTGATTCCGGATTCGCTCAACGCGGTGACGAGATCCTCGACCGTCAGCGAGTCCTCGAGCGGCAGCTGCGAATTGGAGATCGCGATTGCAGGATCATCCGAGCCATGCGAGGAGATGGATAGGAATAGCACATCGCGATCCAGGTGCATGCGCGACGCCACGCCGCGCAAAGCGTACTTGAGACCCGATACGGTTGCGAGCGGCGCGCCCTGCAAGTCCCGCTGATCGTTGATCAGCAACAGGCTTCTGCCGGCGATGCCGTACCGTTGACCGAGAACTCTTGAGGCCAAGCCGATCTCCTGGGCGAACACCTTCTCCTCACCGACGCCGGCAAAGCCGAGAAAGAACGCCTCGGGCTTGTTCGCGCCATCCCGATCGATGGCCGAGAGGGCCTGATCGATGCGGCCCGCTTGCGCGAACAAAATCTGCTCGCTCTGCGCCGGCGCGTTGTCGGCCGCGGCGACTTCTTCGTCGCGCGGATTCCAAACGTCGGGAACCGCATTCCAAGCATCGGTCAGCCATATGAATCCCAGGATGAACACAACGCCGGTAAGGGCCGCCGCACGCTGCGATTCTCCGGTGATGGCGCGCAATCCGCGGGTCAAATACAAAAAAACGTATAGGGCGGTGACGATGCCTGCTCCCAAGAACCAATGGGCGCCAAGGTAGGCCGCGGCGACGGTCACGAGCAGCGATAGAATTGGAATGAGGCCCACCGCCAGCACGAGCGCCGGGCCGAACTTTGGCGTCGGAGTCGATCGCCATTGCAGCAGAGCGGCCAAACCCAGCGTCGCCAGCGCATACCAGGCAAGCAGCGGAATACCGTTTGCATAGAATTCAGGGTCCGGCTGGCTCTCCCACCGGTCGATCGCAATCCAGAGCACGAGCCATGCCGCACACATCGCGAGAGTTGCGAGAATTGGGTTGCCGCGCGGTACCGCGTTGACAGGGCAGAAAATCCATAGACGCGCCAACGCGGCAAACCAACCGCGAGGTGGATCGTCGGCGCGCGCCGGTTCGTTGTCGCTCATAGATGTGGTCAATGATAGCAGTTGGAGCGAGGCTCTCTCGGTTGCATGGACCACGCGTCCGGCCCGATGATGGCGGAGTCTGGTTGCCTAGAGACCTTGAAATGTGGAGATTCCATGGCCGTGTATAAATTGGGCGACGCTTCTCCAACAATAGCGACTCATTGCTATATCGCGCCGAACGCCACGGTCATCGGCAACGTGGCGCTCGCCGAACACACCAGCGTGTGGTTTGGCGCGACCTTGCGCGGCGACAACGATGCCATCAGCATCGGCGTCAACAGCAATGTGCAGGATGCGGCGGTGCTGCACACCGACCCCGGCTTTGCGCTCGCGGTCGGGGCCGACGTGTCCATCGGCCACCAGGCCATGTTGCACGGCTGCAGCGTGGGCGACGGGTCGCTGATTGGAATACAGGCGGTTGTATTGAATGGCGCGGTGATCGGCAAGAGCTGTCTGGTCGGCGCCGGCGCCGTGATCACGGAGCGTAAGAGATTTGCCGACGGCTCCCTTATCTTGGGAGCACCCGCCGAGGTGGTGCGCGAGCTCACCGCGGATGAGCGGGCAAAATTGCTGAAAATTGCGGCACTTTACGTTTCGCGCGGCGCCTTCTACCGAAGTCATTTGCAGAAGTTGGCAGAGTAGCGATCCTATGCACCTGCGATCGGCTATTTGATCATGTCGAACCGCAGCGCAATCCTCACCAGCTCCACGTCGCTGGAAACGCCGAGCTTCTGCTTGATCGAGGTGTGATAGTTGGCAATCGTCTTGCCGCTCAAGTTGAGGGCCTTGGCGATCTCGGCGGCGGTGAGGCCGGCCACGAGTTGCCGGAAAATCTCGAATTCACGCGAGCTCAGCAGCTTAAAGGGATCTTGCTCGCCGGCAAGCTTGTAGAGCGCCACCGAATGCGCGATGTCGGGACTCAAGAATTGCCGGCCGGCGGCCACTTCGAGCACCGCTTGCGCCAAAGTCTCGGGCGTATTGCTCTTGCTGACGTAACCGCGCGCGCCCAGACGCATGGCTCGGTCGGCAAGGGCCGCGTCCTCGTGCATGCTGAATACGATGACACGCGCGCCAGGCTCGCGCGCCAGGAGCCGGCGCATGATTTCAATTCCGCCGCTGCCGGGCATCGAAAGGTCGAGCACCAGCACATCAGGCATGCATTGCAGATAGTTCCGATAGGTCTTTTCGGCGGTATCCGCTTCGGCAACCACTTCGATCGCCGGATACTGATCCAACAGGCGGCGAAAGCCCGATCGCACGATCGCATGATCGTCCGCCAACATCACACGCGTTCTTGGCGATGTCATGCTTGCTCTGCGTTCGGTATCGGCCATGGCAATTCCACCATGATGCGTGTTCCCTGCTGTACGACGCTCTCTATGGTAACAGCGCCGCCGAGACCTCTTATGCGTTCCCGAATACCAAGAAGCCCCAAGCCTTCGCCGGCCGCGTCCGGGTCGAAACCGACGCCATCGTCGCGCAGCGTCGCCGTCAACACGGCCGCGGCATTGGGGAGCGGCTTTCTGGACACGGTGACTTCGATCGACACATTGCCGGCGCGCGCGTGGCGCGCGACGTTGGTCAATCCCTCCTGCACTACCCGGTAAATCGCGGTGGCGAGTTCGCCCGTCAGTTCGCCGGCCGGGGGCTCGACGCGAAGCGAACAATCCGTTTGCGGATTGCGCTGGCGAAACGCGGCTTCGAGTTCGCCCAGCGCGGCCTCGAGCCCGAGCCCGTCGATGACGGTCGGGCGCAGGCGCTGCAGCATGCCGCGCACCATATTCTTGATGCGCGCGGTGACCTCGATGATGGCCGTCGCACTTTCGCGAATCACGGAATCGGGGGAGCCGTCGGCGCGTTGGATGGTGACCGCGTCGGCATGTATGGCGGTCACGCATTGGCCGATCTCATCGTGCAGCTCGCGCGCGATGCGCTTGCGCTCGTCCTCCTGGGTCTGAATCAGGCGATGCGTCAGGCGATGGTTTTCCGCCGTGCTGTGCTCCAGGGTGCGTACCATCCGGTTGAAGTCGCCGCTCAAGGTCGCGAGCTCCGGCAGGTCGAATGCCGGGAGGCGCGCGTCCAGTCGACCGGTAGTCAATTCATTGAGCGCAGTGCGGATATGACCGAGCGGCCGCAGCGCCCGCCCCACCGCCCACCAGACCAGGGCATTGACCATCAGGGAAAATACGATGAGCAGGCCGAGCAACCCGCGCGTCACGTTCCAGATTTCGTCGATCTCGAAAGCCGGATCCGGATGAATGACGAGAACGCCTACCGCCAGACGATCGAAGTCCACGAAGCGGCGCACGTCGGGAACGGGCTTGAACGACCGCTGCACCAGCCACCCGAACCAATTCGGCGCCTCGGGCGCGTGCTTCTGCCCGCTTGCGCTGCTATCGAGCAAGGTACCGACCGCATTGTAGAAGTACACCTCCACGTGGCGCACGTCGCTTAACTTGGCAAGCTGCAGCTGCGGCAAATGATTGCTATTGAGGCGCCAGGCGCCGCGGGCCAACGTCAATTCTGCCTCGAGATAGCGCTCGACCAACTCGGTGGCCGAGTACGCCTCTCCGCGGATGTCGTTCTGCGCCCGCGTGACGATGTAGACGCCCGCGGCGAGACAGAACAGGGCGATCAAGCAAGTGATGAGCAACATCAATCGCAGCTTCAGGCTCAGTCGCCAACGGCGCATCGTTCCGTACTCCCTCGTTCTTCGCCGGATTGTACCGATCGGCGCGAAGCGGCCTCGTGCCGCTCATGGCCTCGTGCCGCTCTTGGCGTCGGTGACAATGGGCCGATCGCGAAATAAATTGCGGCGGTGCGCCTCATGAACGGCGCAATCGCAACTGCTCCACTGTCACGGCCATGGCACAGTTGCTATTGCGGCGCGGCGAGACGTTTCGGTCATCGATTGTAAATAGCTGATTTGAAACCACTTCTGGCGGAAGCAGTATTTTCTTCCAAGTTTTCTCGGATGGCATAGCCATTGCTATTCAATAGATCGCGGTCCAAGCCAGCGGTGCTTATCATCGCTGACTTATCAGCTCATTGGGATCAGACTGGTGCCGGTGGGTTTGCGACCAAAGAAATATAAGCAACAGGTACGCACTGTTTTAAGGAGGGAGGTTTGTAAGTGAACACCAACAACGGCCACCATTTTCGCACCGCACCCAGATACAGGACTGTGTGCACACCGCCTCCACGAGTGGCGGCGATAAGCCCAGGCCCCAAGCAGGAGGAGAATTGAGATGAAATGGCTCACAGCAAAACGTCAGGTCAAAATGTATTACGCGGTCGCAGCGCTCGTGGCGGCCAGTGGTGCAGCAATGGCCGCATCGGATACAGAGCAATTCCAACGCTTTGAGGATCCCAACCAGTGGGGCGCCCCGGCGGGCAATCTGAATCAGACCCGCTATAGCTCACTGAAGGAAATCAACACCACCAACGTCAAGGGCCTGCAGATGACCTGGGCGCAATCGAGCGGCACCTTGCGCGGTCACGAAGGACAGCCGTTGGTCATCGAGAATGTCAACGGCAAGCCGATGATGTACATGGAAAGCGGTTGGCCGAACATCGTCCAAGCCCTTGATCTGACCGATCCGGACCATCCGGTGCAGGTATGGAGCTACACCAAGACCAGCGGTCGCGACGAGTCAGCGGTGCCCCGCGCCTGTTGCGATACCGTGAATCGCGGTCTGTCCTACGCGGAAGGCAAGCTGGTCTTCGGCACTTTGGACGGCTATGTCATCGCACTGGATGCCGCGACCGGCAAGGAAGATTGGGTCGTCAAGCATGCCTATCCGGACAAAGGCGAGACCATCACGCCGGCGCCGATCATCGCCAATGACAAGGTCATCATCGGCTTCGGCGGCGACGAGTTTGCCGCGCGCGGCCGTGTCACGGCCTATAACCTTGCCGACGGCAAGAAAGTGTGGGAGTGCCACTCCACCGGCAGCGATAAGGATGTGTGCCTGACGGCGAACACCAACAAGGCTCATCCGGAATATGGAACGGCCGGCAAGGACTTGGGCATTTCCACTTTTCCTGGCGATGAGTGGAAGCGCGGCGGCGGAGCGGCGTGGGGCTGGTATGCCTACGATCCGAAGCTGCACATGGTGTACTACGGAACCGGCAACCCGGGCCTGTGGTCGCCGCAGTACCGTTGCGCCGAGCCGCTTACTCAAGCGAACTGCAACAGCGGCAAGTTCGACAACAAATGGTCGATGAGCATCTTTGCCCGCAACGTCGATACCGGCGAGGCGGAATGGGTGTATCAAATGACGCCGTTTGATCAGTGGGACTACGACGGCGTCAACGAGGTCGTGCTGGTCGACATCAACATCGACGGCAAGATGCACAAGTGTCTGGTGCATTTCGACCGCAACGGCTTCGCCTATGTGCTCGATCGAGTGGATGGCACGCTGCTGCGCGCCCACAAGTACGTCACGGTGAACTGGGCGGAAAAGGTCGACATGAAGACCGGCCGGCCGGTGAAGGTGCCGGAACACTCACCGCTCAAGGTGGGTGACAACACGCAGGCCTGCCCGTCCGCGATGGGCGGCAAGGACCAGCAGCCGGTGGCGGTCGATCCTAACGATGCGGCGAGCTTCTACGTGCCGACCAACAACTGGTGCATGGAAGACGAACCGCAGGCGCGTTCGCACACGCAGCAGGGAACGGTATACGTGTTTGCCAATGTTTACATGTATCCGGAAAAGCCCGGCGTGACCGGTAAATTCAAGAAGTTCAACGTGGTGACGGGTAAGACCGAGTGGGAAATTCCCGACCCGTATCCGAACTGGGGCGGCGCGCTGGTCACGGGCGGTGGCTTGGCGTTCTACGGCAGCCTGGGCGGGGACTTCCGCGCCGTCGATCGTGCGACGGGCAAGGTATTGTGGGAGCGCAAGCTTGGCTCAGGGATCATCGGCAACCCGATCACGTATTCCGTGAAAGGCAAGCAGTATGTATCCGTGTGGTCCGGCATCGGCGGCTGGATCGGTCTGCCGGTGACGGCAAATCTCGATCTCAGTGATAAGTTCGGTGCGATCGGCGCCACGGCAATGGCCAAGGCTTCGGGCCTCAACCACATACCTCAAGGCGGTACGCTGTACACCTTTAGGTTGGGCGAGTAACGCAACTGGTCTTGACGACGTATCCCGGTGCCGCAAGGCACCGGGATTTTCTTTGCCGGCGCTAGGGTGCAACATGGCGCAGCGGATTTGAAACCTTCTGCCGCGACCCCGGTCTAGAAGCGTTGTGAGGAGCATGGGAATGATCTACAGGCCAGCCAGCAAATTTCAGCGGATAGCGCTAGCTGCCGGCCTGTTGGCTGCCAGCGGCGCGGCGCTTGCCGGCGACCTTAGCTCGCTGACCGTCTGCGCGGATCCGGGCAACATGCCGCTGTCCAACGAAAAAGGCGAAGGATTCGAGAACAAGATTGCGCAAGTGATCGGGTCGGCCCTCGGCACGGGCGTGCATTACTACTGGCGGCCGTCGATCGAGCGCGGACTCATGCGCACGACCTTAAGCGCGGGCAACTGCGATCTGTGGATGGATATGGCCACGGACACCGAAGGCGCAGAGGTCCTAAGCCCATTGTACCGCTCCACCTTCGTACTGGCTTATCGCAACGACAAGGGCATCGACATCAAGAGCATGGACGATCCGGCCCTGAAGAAACTTCGCGTCGGCGTGTTCCAGGTGTCGGCGATCCGCGAAGCCTTGTCCGAGCACGGCGTCGTCAGCAACACCGTGATTCATTACATCAGTCACAATGCCGACATCGTGGAGGACAATCAACCGTCCTACCAGGTTCAGCAAGTCATTGACGGTACCCTCGATGTCGCCGCGGCGTGGGGCCCCATGGCCGGCTACTACAAGACGGTCCTGCATGCGCCATTGACCATCCAACCGGTCAATTTGATGGAAGATAAGGTTCCGATGGAATTCGATATGGCGCTCGCCGTGCCAAAAGGGCGGCCGGACATCAAAGCGGCCGTCGAACAGGCCCTGGCGGACCACAAGGGCGAAATACGGCAAATACTCATCGATTTCGGCGTGCCGCTGGTCAAGTGCGGCGAATGTCTGGTCTCCGGGGACCTACCCTCGCACGGCGCGTACGCGCCTGACAAACCCGAAGTGCAAAGCGCCGCAGCGGAAGCGAAAATGCGCAGGGCCAGAATGGCCGATCTGAAGAAATGGCTGGCGCAAGGCGCCGATCCCACCGATGAGTTGAACAACGCCGTCACGGCCAACGACGTCGATCGTGTGCGCTATCTGTTGGCGCACGGAGCACAGACCAACTCGTTCGACGGCGAAGGCAACACGCCTCTGGTCAATGCCACTCGTTTCGGTTTCTTTACGGTAGCCGAGTATCTCGCCGCGCACAAAGCGGACACGAATCTTGCCGATCACAGTAGCTGGACGCCGCTGATGTATGCGGCCTGGGGCGATGACCCAAAGTTGGAAAAAATGCTGCTGGCGCACGGCGCGAGCATGCTGTCGACGAATAACGACGGCCTGACGCCGTTGGCAATCGCCGCGCAAAACGGCAAGGTCAAGGCGGCGGAAGCGTTGGTGAGCGCGGGCGCCGATGTCAATGCGCCGATTGCGAAGGGCGGTTACACGCCCTTGATGCTGGCCTCGATCTCCGGCTCCGCCGAACTTGCAACTTCGCTGATTGCGCACGGTGCAAAGGTCAACGCCACGAATCCGGGGGGCGTCACTGCGCTGATGATCGCGGCTGCCGGCAATCATGTGAGCGTGGCCGATCTATTGCTCAAATCGGGCGCGGACATCGATGCGCGCAGCGAGGACGGCCGCACGGCGCTCGCCATCGCGCAAGCCAATAACAATGACGCCGTGATCAAGCTGCTGCAGGAAGCCGCTCACCACGGCGCCGTCAAGCCGAGCTGAAGCTACGCGTGAATAACAGCAGTCCGCAAACCAGATACCGATAGAAGGAGAATTGCAGTGCTAAGACGAGTGTCAGCCGTCAGTGTCATCGCGTCCATTGCAGTACTAGCGGCGGTCGGTACCTTCGGCAGGGTTTGGGCCGGTGGGGACGCGGCGCCGGTCGATTACACCAAGATCTCGCCGGTAGACCTGGTGAAGAACACTCCCAAGGGAAAACTGGTCAATCCGTACAAGGACACTCAAGCCGACATCGTGGCGCAAGGCGGCAAACTATTGGCGAGCTACTCGTGCAGCGGCTGCCACGGCGGCACCGGCGGCGGCGGCATGTGCCCACCGCTGACCAACGACACCTGGGTGTACGGCGGCGACGATGACACGCTGTTCCGGCTCGTGACGCTCGGCAGCGATGAGCTGCAAAAGCAGGGCTACACCCGCATAGGCCACGAAAACGTGGTCGGTCCGATGCCGCCCTTTGGCGGCATCATCAAGAACGCCGACGATCTTTGGAAAATATTTGCCTTTGTCCGGGCCAACTATCACGGCGATCCGGCCTATAAATTTGGAGCTCCGCCGCCTCCCCCCGAACCCGCCAACCCGTAAGGGCCTATCTGTCTCATTATTGGTACACAAACTGAAAAATGTTGCGGCGCATGTTGCGCGATCATCGCAAAAGGACCAGGCTTTGTGTGGGTTGGCCAGACGCAGCGGGAGTCCCGACATCGTCGGTTATGCGCAACGTCTGAGCATCGGCGAAACAAGAATAGATGCCTCGAGCCGTTGAGGGGGACGTTATGTCGAACGAGAATCTCGCGACCAGCCACGCGTCCCGCATCCTTAGCGTCGTACAGAGTGGATTCCAGCCCGCCGGAATCGAGCCCCATGTCACGCGCTCCTGGCACCGCTGCGTGCGCGAATATGGCATCGAGCCGTCGGCGCCGCGCCAAATCGCCATCCTGAATCCGCTATCCCTGAAGGAATTGCAACAGCGCATGGGCGAGCTGCTGCCGGTGGCACGCGCGGAAATGGAGAGCCTGTATGAGCAGATAGCGGGCTCCGGCTTCGCGGTGATCTTGTCGGATACTCAGGGCGCCGTGCTCAGCACGATTACCGATCCGTCATTGCAACGCGAGTTCCGTCAGGCCGGGTTGTCGCTCGGCGCCCTGTGGGACGAACGTCACGAAGGGACCAACGGCATCGGTACCTGTCTTGCGGAAGGCGGTCCGGTGACGGTGCATCGCGAGGAGCATTTCCGCGGGTACAACTTGTCGTTGTCCTGTTCCGCGGCGCCGATTCTCGATCCGCACGGGGTCATGATGGGAGTGCTCGATGCATCCACCGTAAAATCGAGCGATAGCCGGCTGATCCAGCGCCACACGATGGCGCTCGTCAACATGTCGGCCAATCTGATCGCGCGCTGGAATTTTCTGAACCAATACGAGCAGTCCTGGATCTTGCGTTTTCACAGCCGGCCGGAATTCGTCGGATTGCTGCACGAGGCGCTGGTTGCCGTCGATGGCTCCGGCAATATATTGGCGGTCAACGAGAGCGCGCTTCTGCAGCTTGGCTGTTCGACCCGGAAAATGTTGATCGGCCAATCGATCGAGAGGTTCTTCCAATTCGACTTTGGAACATTGGATCAGCGCGCCAAATTTGAACCCAGCGCGATCTGGCCGGTGCGCGATCTCGCTCACGGCAGACGATTCTTCGCCGTGGTGCGCGCTCCGCTGCGCAACGCCGTGCGAGCTCTCGCATTGGCGACGCCGGATCATAGCCGCGACAAGATCGACGCGGCGCCGCACGAACGCGGGCAGCAGCACGTCGTCGAGGACGCGCAGATGCGCAAGAACCTGGCGGCCGGCCGGCAGCTATTTGCGAAGCAGGTGCCGATCTTACTGCAAGGCGCGACCGGCACCGGCAAGGAAGCCTTCGCGAAGGCATTGCATCGAGGCGGGTTGTGGTTCGACAAGCCGTTCGTCACGGTCAATTGCGCGGCAATTCCGGAGAGCCTGATCGAGAGCGAGTTGTTCGGCTATACGCGCGGCGCCTTCACCGGCGCCGTGAAGGAAGGCCGGGTCGGCAAGATCCTTCAATCCAACGGCGGCACGTTGTTCCTCGACGAGATCGGCGACATGCCGTTGATGCTGCAGACGAGGCTGCTGCGCGTGATCGAGGAACGAGAGGTCGTGCCGCTCGGCAGCGATCAGGCCATTCCGGTCAATTTGCACGTGATCAGCGCCACGCATCGCGACATTCATCAGATGATTCAAAGCGGCGAATTTCGCGAGGATCTTTACTACCGCTTGAACGGCATCACGCTGCAATTGCCGCTATTGCGCGATCGCGGCGATAGGGCTGAATTGATTCGCACTCTGCTGCAGGAGGAGAACTGCGGCCAGGATAGCGCGGAGATCGCCGAAGACGCATTCCGCAAGCTCTTGGACTATTCCTGGCCCGGCAATATTCGCCAATTGCGCAATGCCTTGCGGACCGCGGCGGCGCTGTGCCGCGACGGCATCATCCGGCTGTCGAATCTACCGCAGGAGATTCTCGACACCGAGAGCCGCGCATTGCCGCCGACAACGGCCGCGGGGACGCCGGAGACATCTCCGGTCACGGCGAGTTTGCCCTCTGCGGCGCTGCGTGAAGCGGAGTGCGCCGCGCTGCTGCGGGAGCTCGAGCGCATGCGCTGGAATATCAGCCGCACCGCGCAGGCATTGGGCATCAGCCGCAATACTCTTTATCGCAAGATTCACAAGCACCGAATCGTTCTGGAGCACTGATCGCCCCGGCAGGCGCGCGGCCCGCGGCCCGCGGCCGATGAAAGGTCCCCGCCCAGCGGGGACCTTACTTGCGGAACCGACTTCAGGCTTTCAAGACGCCCGATTGTTTCGCGGCATGAGTCGCCAGCGCGTCCATCAGCGGCGGATTCAAACAGTCGTACGGTTCCAGACCGAGCTGTTTCAGCCGGCTTCGAACCGCGCCCATATTCGCCGGATCCGCACCCGCCTCGATGATCGAGGAGACAAACGCCGCGAAACCCGGCGGCGACCAACCCGATTCCGTCGACAACTCGGAGTGGATGAAGTCGAGACCGTGAAACGCGTGCTTGGTATTCTCGATGCGGCCGAACATGTGAACACCGCACACCTTGCACGCATGGCGGTGAATGGTCGCCGCCGTATCGACAACTTTGAGCTTATCGGCGTTTTGCGTTACGGTGATCTTGTCACGCGGCACCACCCCAACTACCGAAAACAGCACGCCCTTGGGCCTCCAGCACTGGGTGCAGCCGCATGCATGGTTGTGCAGAACCTGCGATTTCACGGATACCTTGACAGGCTTATCGGTGCATTTGCAGGTCAGGGTTCCGCCAGCAAAGTCTTTCGACCCTTGCTTGATACCGTTGTCGACCGACGGGTGAATTGAAACTGTCATGATGTTTCCTCTCAATAGTTTTCTAACAGCCGTTCACACGGCTTCTTTAACGATCAATCGTTGCGACTTGCGCCCCCCATTTTCGCTCAGAACTTGATCACCGAACGGATCGTCTTGCCTTCATGCATCAAATCGAAGGCCTCGTTGATCTTCGCCAACGGCAGCACCTTGCTGATCATTTCGTCGATCTTGATCTCCCCGGCGAGGTAACGATCCACGAAGCCCGGCAATTGCGAGCGGCCCTTCACGCCGCCGAATGCCGAACCTCGCCAGACGCGGCCGGTGACCAGCTGGAACGGACGCGTCGATATTTCCTGACCGGCGCCGGCGACGCCGATAATAATCGATTCGCCCCAGCCCTTGTGGCAACACTCCAGCGCTGAACGCATCACGTGGACATTGCCGATGCATTCAAATGAATAGTCGACTCCGCCGTTGGTCAGCTCGACGATCACCTGTTGGATCGGCTTGTCATAGTCTTTCGGATTAAGGTAATCGGTTGCACCGAGCGCCTTGGCCATGGTCCATTTGCTCGGATTGAGATCGATCGCGAGGATGCGCGAGGCTTTCGCCATTACCGCGCCCTGCACGACGGACAACCCGATACCTCCGAGTCCGAATACCGCGACCGTTGATCCCGGCGTGACCTTCGCGGTATTCAGCACGGCGCCAATGCCGGTTGTAATGCCGCAGCCGAGCAGGCATACCTTGTCGAGCGGGGCCTTCGTATTGATCTTCGCAACCGAGATCTCCGGCAGCACGGTGTACTCGGAGAATGTGCTGGTCCCCATGTAGTGCAAGACCGGTTTGCCATTGATGGAAAAGCGCGAAGTACCGTCCGGCATCAGGCCCTTGCCCTGGGTGACGCGGATTTTCTGGCATAAATTGGTCTTGCCCGACTTGCAGAATTCGCACTCGCCGCACTCCGGTGTATACAGAGGAATCACGTGATCACCGGGTTTGACGCTGCGCACGCCGGCGCCGACTTCCTCGACGATGCCGCCGCCTTCGTGACCCAGTATCACCGGGAATAACCCTTCAGGATCGGCGCCGGACAATGTGAACGCATCGGTGTGGCACACGCCGGTAGCAACGATGCGCACCAGAACTTCGCCCGCCTTCGGTCCTTCAAGGTCGACTTCCTCGATGCTCAGCGGCTTACCCGCCTCCCAGGCAACCGCGGCTCTTGTCTTCATTGAATCCCGCTCCTAATGAAATGCTTTTCGTGTGCTCTTCGGCCGACGTTACGAGAGACGCATAGCCACAAGCAGCTTGCGTGCCAGCCGGCACCAAGCGGCAATAATGCTGGCCGATCAGATACTTGCACGCCAAAACAGCATACCTGCGTAGGTAGGTTGCGCATGGTGTTTCTGAACCGCTACAGTTTGTGCCACAGAACTGTAGCAGCGCGGGCGGCCTGATCAGGCATGCAGAGCTGCCGCGTGATGGCGTAGATGATCTTCCATGAAGGTACTGATGAAGTAATAACTGTGGTCGTAGCCTGCTTGCAGGCGCAGCCTTAGTGCCTGCCCGGACTCGCGGCAGGCGGCTTCAAAGAGCTGAGGACGCAGCTGCTCGGCTAAGAATTTGTCCCCTTCGCCTTGATCGATGAGGATGGTGCCGGGCAAACGGCGACGCTTTACCAAGACGCAGGCGTCGTAGTCTTCCCAGGTTGCACGGTCTTCGCCTAGGAATCGGGAAAACGCCTTGCGTCCCCACGGCACTTGCGACGGCGCCACGATGGGCGCAAAGGCGGACACCGAACAATAGCGATCAGGGTTCTTCAGCGCGATCGTCAATGCACCGTGGCCGCCCATCGAATGCCCGAAGATGCTCTGTCGGCTGATCTCGATCGGGAAGTGCGCGGCGACGATCTCCGGCAACTCGCGGCTAACATAGCTATACATGTTGAAGAAGCGCGACCACGGCGCCTGAGTGGCGTCCAGATAGAAACCCGCCGCAGTGCCGGCTTCCCAATCCGCCGCTTCATCGGGAATACCTGTATTGCGCGGACTGGTGTCGGGTGCCACCAGGATCAGACCCAGTTCCGACGCGAGCCGTTGCGCGCCGGCCTTGACGGTAAAATTCTCTTCGCTGCACGTAAGCCCCGCCAGGAAGTACAACGCGGGTACCCGGCCGCTTCGCGCTTGTGGCGGCCTATAAACCGCGAACCGCATCGGGCCGGCGCAGACCGCCGACGTGTGGCGATAGAAGCCCTGCACGCCACCGAAACTGGAATGCTCGGAAATGGTTTCGATGGGAGTCATGCTTGCGATTCCAAATTGCAACGCGCCGGGGCAGCAGTTTAGCCCAGCCGCCGCGCACCCGCGCCAGCGCGTTCGCAACGCTGCGCCGCATCGGTGTGTTCCCTGCAACAGCTGTATCTGAATCAACACAGAGTGCGACAGATCTGATTCTACGGCGTGACACAGGAATACTCATGACCGCACACCGGAGGCCAATCAGTTTGCTTGCGCGCAACACAATGACCGGCGAACGCCAATTACGCTCGACTAACGACGTGAGCCTGTGAATCCTTTGCTACAAAGCGCAAGAGCATGCGCAGTTTGCGCCGCCGTCGACCCTCGGTTGCGTATTTGGTACGCCTCTTGCACTGAAGTCCCTGAGGCTTACCGGCGCCATGCGGCGTCTGGCGGCAGTTCGCTGCAGCAGCCGTTAACGTCACACAAAAAACTCGAAGCGAAAGGGGGTTTTCATGAAAACGAGTACCAAGCTTGTGGTCGCGCTGAGTGCCGCGCTGTGGCTCGTTCCGATGACCAGAGCGGTCGCCGGAATCGATGTCACCGCCGGCGATTGGAAATTGGATTTCTCCGGAAACGTGAATGGGTTCTATGTGGGGGCCAGCTGCGATACTCCGAGCTCCACCACGGGCGTAACCGGCGGTCTCGCTTGCGCCGGTGATAATTCGACATCGGTTCGCAACGGTTTGCTGCCCGCGGCTCTGGTGTTCAGCGCTACGACGCGGCAGGACGATTTCGATATCGATGTGACCATCGGATTCTATCCCGGCATCAATAGCTCGGCAGCGGGCCAAGTCAACTTGGGTGGCGGCAGTCCAACCGCTTTGGCGACACCGGGCATCGATGCGCGCCAGGCGTTCTTTACCTTCGGTGATGCCAGCTGGGGGACGGTGAAAATTGGCCGCGACATCGGTCTATTCGCCAAGGACGCGATTCTCGACGATATGACCTTGCTGGGAATGGGCACTGCTTCGGGCAATCAGGCACCGAGTAACACCAGCCTCGGCCGTATCGGGCTGGGCTACATCTATACGGATTGGGAACCGCAGATCACGTATACGACACCTAGTTTCAGCGGGTTCGCCGCATCGGCCGGTGTCTTCCAGCCGCTCGACGAATTTAATCAAGATAACCCGCTGGATTATTCGAAGCACACCTCGCCGCAGTTCCAAGCGGGGGTCAGCTACAGTTTTGGTGATCCGAAGAGCGACGCCTTGACCGGCAAGGTCTGGGTGGACGTCGTCACTCAGCAATACCAACTTCCCTCCGGAACCTATCCGACTGGATTATCGACAAGCAACGACGGCACCGCGGTCGACGGAGGGGTGAAACTGGACGTCGCTGGATTCGAGGCTGTGCTATACGGATATACCGGCAAGGGAGTCGGAACGACGGGTCTTTACCTGGATGCGCTATCGGCCGGGGGCGACACGCGCAAATCCGACGGTGGCTACGTCCAAGCTACGTATAAATTCGACAAGCTCAAAGTCGGCTTGAGCTATGGTATATCCGATCTGAAGCTCGCCGATGATGAACAAGCGACCGAGAACACCAGCACCCTGCTCAAGCGCAATGCTTCGGGCGTTGTCGGCGTGTACTACAGTCTCACGAAGAGCGTGACCTTGGTCGGCGAGTACATCGACACGAAGGCCACGGCGTGGGGCGGCGACGAGGCGAGGGAAAGGGACTACGCCCTGGGCGGGATCCTGTTTTTCTGATTTACGAGGCGGGTCAACCCGCAGTGATGGTTCAGATCGGCGGCGCAGCGATTGNNGATTGCGCCGCCGATTTTCGTTACTTCGGTAGTTGAGCTCGCACAGTTAAGGTTGCTGAGCGGTCAATTTCCGCCAGCCTTGTCGGGCGCGCTCGATATTAGCTTGCGGCCGATCGAGGAAGTATTCCAGCGACGTGCCGCTCGAAAAACAATAGAGCTTGCCATCGTCCGGATTGGTCCAATTGAGGGAACAGTCGGCCTTGATTCTAGCTCCCGCCGCAACGCCGAGCGGATCGAAGTTGTCAAATTCCCCCTTCATCGGTGTCGCAGGCACCCGCGCCTTCCAAATACCTTCGGCGTCGGAGGAGCGCGACGCGCCGGGCTGCGCACTCGCCATGGCCGCGGTCGCCGCCAACAACGCGGAAAATCCTACGGCAATCCAAGAGTTCGGCATGGCGCGCCATCAATAGCTAAAACGCAGCGCCGCGTCAATCGGCGTTTGACCTGACCGGAGCGGCGAGTATCATTTCTACAAAACAACCCGCCGAATCGAGTGAAGAAGTACTGCGCGTGAGCATCGTTGCCGATCAATTGGGGGCGAGGCAACGGCGCGCTGCGGCGGTTTGCTCGCTCGCCGGCATACTTGCCGGCTGCGTGGGTTATCAGGCCGCGCCGCTCGAGCCGGCGCGCAGCGCCGATGAGTTTGCCGCGCGTCGACTCGATGATCCTCAACTGCGCGACGAAATCATCCGCATATTGCCGCAGGCGGCGAAGAGCTGGCCGCAGGCATTGGATCGCGCCGAGTTGCTGGCAATCGCGCTGCTGCGCAACCCCCAGCTTGCGGTGGCTCACGCGCAATTGCACGCGGCGCTGGCGCACGAGATCACCGTGGCCGAACCGCCGCAGCCCGACCTGACGCTCGAGTCCGAATACGCGCATCACGATGCGCATCCCTGGCTCTACGGCCTGGAGCTGAACTGGCTGTTGCGTTCGCCGGAACGGCGGCGCCTCGAGACCGAGATCGCGCGGCTCGACACCAGCGATGCGCGCCTGCTGCTGATGGATCAGGCCTGGACCGTGCGCCGCGAACTCGCGGCGGCGCTGTCCGACGCGAAATCGGCGCGCCGGCGCTTGGATCTGTTCGATCGATTGGCGCAGGCCCAGGATCGGTTGCTGGCCCTGGAGCGGCAGCGCGTGCAGGCCGGCGAGGACCCGCCCAGCGAACTCATCGCCGCCGAACAGGCGCGAATCGAGATCGAGCAGCAGCAAGCGGAGCTACGAGCGCTTGCCGATGCCGCGCAAGTCGCCGTGGCGAAAACACTTGGCTTGCCTCCGCAAGCGCTGGACGGAGTGAGCTTCGAGTGGCCGGATTGGGGCGACCCGCCTGCCGTGACCGAGGAGAAGCGGCGCGCGACGCGCGAGCAGGCGCTGCTATCCCGCGCGGATCTTGGCATCGCGATTCAAGATTATGCAGCCGCGGAGGCGAAGCTCCAACTGGCAATCGCGCGGCAGTATCCGCAGTTTGAACTTGAGCCCGGCTACTACTGGGATCACGGCATCGCCAAATACCCGTTCGATGTCGGCTTCACTCTGCCGTTCAACGGCAACAAGGGCGAGATTGCCGAGGCGCGCGCCGGCCGCGAATTAGCCGGACAGCGCATGCTGGCATTGCAGGGCGGCATTTACGGCGAGATTGCGGCTGCCGAGCGCGCCGAAGAAATCGCGCGCGCGAGCACCGCAGCCGCGCAGCGGCAATTGCGAGCGGCACAGCAGCAGCAGCAGCAGGCCGATCTTAGTTTGCGTTTGGGTGCCTCGGGGCCGCAGGACCAAGTCGGCGCGGACATTGCGGTGATGCGGGCCGAACTCGCGGCCGTGCAAATGCAAGCGCAGCTGCAAACCGCGCGCAACAATCTCGAGGACGCGCTGCATGCGCCGTTGTCCGGCCCCGAGCTCGCGTTGGCGAAGTCTCCGTCAGGAATTGCTGCCGGAGCAGGATCATGAGGCGGCCGATCAGAGTCTCGCGCCAGGCGGCAGTGTGCCTGCTATGGTGTTCCTCGCTGTGCGCCGCGCCGCAACCGGCGATGCCGACTCTCAACAGCGAGCAACAACACGCGGCGGGCATCGTGGTTGCACACCCGCTCGTGATGCAGGTGCCGCAACGGACGGAGGCACTCGGGCTGGTACTCGATCCGGCATCCGTCATCGCCGATGCGGGTGAAAAAAACTCCGCCGCCGCCGCGCAGCAATCGGCATCGGCCGAACTCGCGCGCTTGCGCGGCCTGTACGCGGCCGGCGGCGGCGCCTCGCTGAGAATGTTGCAGGCGGCGCAGGCGGATCAGGCGAAAGCACAGGCAGAGTCTGAGTCCGCGGCCGCGCGCTACCACCTGCGTTGGGGACCGATTGAGTCGCTGCCGGCGCTCGAGCGCCAGAAGTTGCTCGAAGCCGCGATAAGCGGCCGCAGCGCACTGCTGCGTGCTGAGGTCCCCGGCCGGCACAGTCTGGGTACGTTGCCGCGCACCGCGCTATTGGACGTGGACGGCATTGAAGTGCCCGGACGTGTCCTCGGGATTTCGCGGCAATCGACCGAATCGCAGAGCGTCGGCCTGCTGATCGAAGTGAAGAACGCACCCGCCGGGCTCGGGCCGGGAGCCCGCGTGCCGATCGCCTTATTGTCGGCGCAGCGCTCGAGCTTGCTGGTGCCGCGCGAGGCGGTGCTGTACGACGAGAACGGCGCCTATGTCTACAAGCAATTGAGCCGGCAGCCAAACGAACAAAAGACGCGTTACGCGCCGGTGAAGGTGACCCTGCTGCTCGCCTACGGCGATGGCTGGCTGGTCGAGGGCGTGGACGACGATGACAACATCGTCGTGCAAGGCGCCGGTGTATTGTGGTCGCTTCAGGGCATGGGCGGCCACGCCGTTGACGATGACGAGGACTAGGGCGTACGTCATCGTGCTAGGGGGCGTGACGCATGCTTGACGCCATTGTGCGCGCCTCCCTGGGCAGCCCGCGCATCATTACTGCGCTGGCCTGCCTGATCGCCGTTCTCGGAGCCGCGGCGCTCATCGACGCGCGCTTCGACGTATTTCCGGATTTCGCCCCGCCGCATGTGCTGCTGCAAACCGAGGCACCCGGGCTCGATGCGACTCAGGTCGAAGCGCTGGTCACGCGGCCGCTGGAAGGACTGCTGGCCGGCACCGAGAACGTGAAGACGGTGCGTTCGACGTCGAGCCAGGGCCTCTCCGCGATCCAGGTGGTATTCGATCGCGGCGGCGATCCGTACCGCCAGCGTCAAGTCGTGACCGAGCGTCTGGCCGAGTTCGCCGGACTGCTTCCCGACGGCGTCGGCGCGCCGCTGCTGTCGCCCTTGAGCTCCTCGATGGAGTACTTGGTGCACTTCGGTTACACCAGCGATCGGTTGTCGCCGCTCGAATTGCGCGATCTGGTGCAATGGTCCGTCAAACCGCAGATTCTCGCGGTTCCGGGCGTGGCGCAAGCGCAGATCTTCGGCGGCGAAGTACGCGAGCGCCTAATCGAGGTCGATCCCATCAAATTGGCCGCAGCGGGGTTCAGCCTCGACGATGTGTTGGCCACCGCGAAGCGCGCGACCGCGTTGATCGGTGGCGGCTACCTCGAGACCTCCACCCAGCGCATCGTGATCCAGGCGCAAGCGCCCGGCGCCACTCCTGCGGCGCTGGCCGGGGCAGTCATCGGCACGCGCGGCGGCGTCCCGGTGCGCCTTGGCGATGTTGCGACGGTGCGCGACGGCGCCGAACCGCGCTTTGGCGATGCGCTGATCCAAGGTACGCCCGGCATTCTGATCGAAACGTCCACTCAGTTCGGAGCGAACACGCTCGAAGTCTCGCGCGCGCTCGAACAACGGCTCGACTCGCTGGTACCGGTGCTGGCCAAGCAAGGCGTTACCTATCATCCTGCACTGCTGCGGCCCGCAAGCTTCATCGAAAGCGCCATCGAAAAGCTGCAGATTTCGCTGGCAATAGGCGCGGTACTGGTCGTGACGCTGCTGTTGTGGATATTGCGGGACTGGCGCGGAGCGCTGGTGTCATTCAGCGCGATTCCGCTGACTCTGTTGACCGCGGTTTGTATTCTCGAAGCGTTGGGACTGAGCCTGAACACGATGACGCTGGGCGGTCTCGTCGTTGCACTCGGCGTGGTCGTGGACGACGCGGTGATCGATGTCGAAAATATTCTGCGCCGCCGCCGCAACGCGCCGCCTGATTCGGACATTCGCGAATTGTTCTTGGGCGCATCGCTCGAGGTGCGGCGGCCCGTGTTCTATGCGACCGCAGCGGTGGCGGTGGCGTTCCTGCCCATCCTGATGATGACCGGGCTGCAAGGTGCATTCTTCCGGCCGCTGTCGATTTCGTTTCTGCTGGCGGTCGGCCTGTCCCTGTTGACCGCGATGAGCGCGACACCGGCATTGTGCGCGCTGACGATGGCGCGCCATCAGCCCAAGCCCGAGGCGGCCTTTCTGCGACGCTTCAAGCGCCGGCAACTAAGCACGATTAACTGGTTGAATGAACGGCCGCGAGCGCTGCTGGCGATTCTTCTTGTGAGCGGTATTGCGGGAATTGCCTGCGTTCCCATGCTCGGCGCGCGTTTGCTGCCGGATTTCCGCGAGAACTACCTAATCGCGCACGCGTCCTTAAGGCCGGGAATATCGCTGACAGAAACCACGCGGGTGGGTGAGAAAATCTCCAAGGAGCTGATCGCGATTCCCGGCGTCAAGAGTGTCGCCGAGCAGATCGGGCGGGCCGAAAATGGGCAGGATCCGGATGCGCCGAACAAGAGCGAATTCGAGGTCCAGATCGATCCGCGGCAAGGCCATAGCGCGTCCGCAATCGATGCCGCCATCCGCGATGTCTTCGACGATTATCCGAATCAACTGGTGGAAATCTACTCGGTACTGGCCGAGCGCATCGGCGAGACGTTGACCGGCGAGTCGGCGCCCTTTTCCATCAGCGTCATCGGCTCCGATCTCGATGCCGACGATCGTGTCGGCGCGCGAATCGTCGACGTATTGCAGGCTCTACCCGGCACCGGCAACGTGCGTTTGACGGTTCCGCCGCGTCAGGTGGAACTGCGCCTGGAGCTGCGCCCCGAACAGATGGCCCTGTATGGTCTGCAGGCGGCGGACGTACTGCAGACCGTCAACGCGGCCTATCATGGCAGCGTTGCTGCCGAGCTCAGCCAAGCGGATCGCAGCGTGCCGGTGGTGGTGCGGGTCGGCGGCGCCGGCGCGAATCCGCAGGCGATCGGCGCGCTGTTAATCCGCGGGCGCGACGGCGCACTGACGCCGCTGTCGGCAGTGGCGAAAATCGAGACGGTACTGGCGCGCAGCCTCATCGATCATGAGGATGGCCTGCGCCGGCAGATCGTCGTTGCGTCGCCGAAGAACGCCGACCAGGCCGGTTATGCAAGATCCGCGCGCCGGGCGATTGCGGCGAAAATCGAACTTCCGCCGGGTGTGTTTCTGCGCTTCGGCGGCGTGGCCGAAGCGCACGCGGCGGCCGCCAGCGAATTGCTCCTGCATTCGATTGCGGCATTCGTGCTGATCGTCTTGATGCTATCCCTGGCATTCGGTCATGCCCGGCACGTGTTGATCGTGATGCTGGCGCTGCCGAGCACTCTGATCGGCGGCGTTGCCGCAGTGGCCGTGACCGGCGGCACGCTCACGTTGGGCGCGATGGTCGGCTTCGTCGCGCTGTTCGGGATGGCTGCGCGCAATACCATCCTGCTTGTGTCGCACTATGACCATCTGGTGAGCAAGGAGGCCCAACCCTGGAATCTCGCTACCGCATTGCGCGGCGCCGAAGAAAGGCTGACGCCGGTGCTGCTCACCTCCGCGCTGACGGCCTTGGCGCTGCTGCCCGTCGCCCTGCAATTGCACCAGCCCGGCCACGAGATCGAAGGGCCGATGGCAGTGGTAATCCTGGGCGGACTGGTGTCTTCTACGCTGGTCAGTCTGCTGCTGATTCCACCGTTGGCGGCGCGCTGGCTGCGGCCCTCCTGAGCGATAATGAGCGATCTGGCGACAACGTATCTTCGACACAAGGACCCATGACTATGAAAATGATCACCACTGCGTTCGCGATATCCGTACTGGCGTCCGGCCTATGCATGGCTGCGGCTCCGCAACTGCATGTCCGCAAGACGATCACCATCGACGCTTCCGCCGATAAAGTCTGGCACCTGGCAAAAAACTTCGACGGCTTGAACGCTTGGCATCCGGCCGTCGCCAAGGACGAGATTCTCGAGGGCAGCAATGATAGGGTCGGCGCGGTACGCTTGCTGACGCTGAAGGGCGGCGGAACGGTCAAGGAGAAGCTGCTTGGCTTCGACTCCTCGGGGCGCATGTTCAAATATGCCATTCTCGAGAGCGTACTGCCGGTGAGCGGCTACTCCTCGACCTTCGTCGTGAAATCCATCGGCAAGGACAAGGCTTCGGTCACTTGGTCGGGCAGGTTCCAGCGCAAGAATCTCGGCGACAACCCGGCCGACAATGAAAACGACAAGACCGCGGTCGACACCATCAGCGGCGTATACCAGTCGGGCCTGGACAACCTCAAGAAGGTCATCGAGGCGCAGTAGCGCCAGCGTGCGGCTCGTTGTGCGATGAGGAGTGCCCGGCGAGGGGATTCGCCGGGCACTTTATTTCACGAAGCCGCCAAGGTGAGAAAATAGATGATAACGATCATATTGTTGTTTTTTTCCAATGTTTTCATGACCTTTGCCTGGTACGGCCATCTTAAATACGGCCACTCGTGGCCGCTGTGGAAAGCCATTCTCGTATCCTGGCTGATTGCCTTGCTGGAGTACTGCCTCGCAGTACCCGCCAACCGGCTGGGCTTCGGTACGTTTACCGGTTTCCAGCTGAAGATCGTTCAAGAGGCGATTACGGTGACGGTTTTCATCATCTTTTCCATCACCTTTCTGAAGGAAAAAATGGCGTGGAATTACGCGCTATCCTTTGTGCTGCTCATGGCCGCCGTTTTTGTCGCGTTCGCCTTCAGGCCGAACGCCGGGATCGGATAGCGGGCGCTTCAAGCCGCGAGCGCGATCTCGACCCGTTTGTTGTGCTTATAGGCGTCGTGCCGGAATAGCAGATCTGTGCTCATGGCAGGATGTTGACCGCGAGCTACGGAGAGGAGGCCAACTCGAGCTGCATCAGCCGCGGCCCTTCCACTTTGCCGATCTGCAGCGACGTGTCGTAGAGCACCACGCTGAAGCCGATCAGGGCAATCAGAACGGCAATCGATACTTTCAAGTGGCGGGACTCGAAGGTTTCGATCGATCGCGCAAAGCCGATCAGCGCCAGCACCGCGGCCACCACGACGATGGCGTCAACGCTCGCCCGCTGCCAATAGCTGCCCCCCAAGTGCAGCCACATGCCGAATTCATCGAAAGTCAGCGCCATGGCCGCGCCGTACAGCAGCGCGGCGATGCTCAAGGATCTTCCTTTCGGCATCCAGAACAGCACATAGGCGCTGACCGCGGAGAGCAGAAAGATGCCGTAGTTGAGGTGATGCACGTGGGTGCCGCGCATAAAGAAATACAGGTTCGGCATCCGATGCGACATGATCAGAAACACCAGGGTGCGCGCGGCGATGAATGTCAGAATGAAGCCGAACAGAGCTCGACGGGCGAGCGGGTTCGATTCGGTGGGCACTTAAATTGCTCTCCGGCGGTTGCTCTTGACGGCACCTAGAATGCGCTGAGGTCGCGTCCCGAGGCAAACCTTGTAGACTATCTCCTAAGTCCAGGCAAACATGGCGTTCATGAGCTCCGGCACCGGTCCGAATCCAAAACCTCATCACTCGGCGGTGGCTGATGCCGTGATCGCCCCCGACAGCCGTACCGAACGTCTGAACACCAAAGCGGCGGGGGTGATCGGCCTGGCGGTGATGTGCAGCCGTCTGCTCGGCCTGGTGCGCGAGCAGGTCTTCGCTGCCCTGTTCGGCGGCGGCGCCGCCATGGACGCGTTCACGGCCGCATTCCGGATTCCGAACTTGCTGCGCGATCTGTTTGCCGAGGGGGCATTGTCGACCGCGTTCGTCACCACCTTCAGCAAGACCATCGCGCGCAGCGGCGATGCGGCAGCCTGGAGGCTTGCGGACAAGGTGGCGACGATGACGGCCGTCGTGCTGGGAGTGATTTGCATTGCCGGCATGGTGTTCTCGGCGCCGCTCGTCAGTGCATTGGCGCCTGGCTTCGATCCTGAGAAGGCCGCGCTCACCGCACTGCTCACGCGCATCATGTTTCCGTTCATTGTGCTGGTATCGATGGCCGCATTGGTAATGGGAATGCTGAACGCCAAGAGCGTATTCGGCGTTCCGGCCATGGCCTCAAGCTTCTTCAATCTAGGATCGATCATCGGCGGGGTGATTCTGGGTTATTGGATCGATCCGCATTTCGGACCGCGGGCACTGGTCGGCCTTGCGATCGGCACGCTGTGCGGAGGCGCGCTGCAACTCAGCGTCCAGCTGCCGCCGCTGCGCCGCCTCGGCTATCGTTTCCGCCCGGATTTTCACTGGCGCGATGTCGGCGTCAGGGCGATCTTGGCGCTCATGGGACCGTCGGTCATCGCGGCCAGCACGACGCAGTTCAATGTGCTCGTCAATTCGATGTTTGCCTCGACCCTCGGCGACGGAGCGATTTTCTGGCTCGCGATCGCATTTCGGTTGATGCAGCTGCCGCTCGGCCTGTTTGGAGTTGCGCTCGGCACCGTTACCTTGCCGCTGCTGTCGCGCTTGGTGGTGGCGGGTGAAATGGACGCGTTTCGCTCAGAGCTGTCGCGCGCGATGCGCCTCGCCTTTCTGCTCACCGTGCCTTCGACCGTCGGGCTCATGATGCTGGCCGAGCCGATCATCTCGGTGCTCTACCAACACGGGAAATTCAACGCCTTTCAAGCGGCTCAGGCTGCCGGTGCGCTGCGCTTCTACGCCATTGGCCTGGCGGGCTACGCCGCGCTCAAGGTACTGGTAAACGCCTTCTATGCGCTCGACCGGCGAAAGACTCCGATGCTGGTGAGCTTTCTGGCGGTGGCGCTCAACCTGATCCTCAATTGGATCTTCACTTTCCGCTTGGGATGGGGTCATCGCGGCCTGGCTTTCTCCACCGGCTGCGTCGCGACCTTTAATTTCTTAGTGCTGTACGGCCTGATGCATCGGCAGTTGAGAGGTCTTGAGTCGCGGCGGATGCTCATTATGCTGGGCAAGACTGCGGTGGCGGCTGCGGCGCTGGTGGCGGTTTGCGCGGCCTCCTCGCACTGGCTGCTCGCGGCTTGGGCCACACAGGCGTTTTGGAGCAAACTGATCTCGCTGCTCGGCACGATCGTCACGGGCGCTCTGGTGTTCGGCGGCTGTTGCGCCGTGTTGCATATCGAGGAGACCGACGCCCTGATCGCCGCGTTCCGGCGGCGGCTGCGGCGTACCGGCTGATTGAACTGAACGGCCACGATCAAGGAGATCAGCGTGTCAAACTCACTGAGAGCCAGAGCCTCCCGCGACGTCATCATTCGGACGAATATATTCCACGAAGCCACACGGTTCTATGAAACGGTTCTTGGACTCGCCATCGTGCAAAGCAGCGATTCGCTGGTCGGCTTCGATGCCGGAGCCTTCCGGCTATACGTTGAAAAGGGCCCGGAGCACGGACCGGTGTTCGACTTTTTGGTAACCGACCTCAAAGATGCGAAGCATGTGTTGCTGTCAGCCGGATGCATCGTCCAGGAAGAGAACCCATCAGTCCCGCGCTGCTACATCCGCGATCCTCACGGTCTCGTATTCAACATCGAGGAAAGCCGCGGCGCTGCGAAAAGTTGAACCATGCTGAAGATTGAATTGAGTGCGACGGGCCATGAGCCCGCCGCCGCTACGCCACGCCGCGCTCGGTCAAGAAGTCGCCGAGGATTCTTGCCGTGTGGCTATTCTTCGGCGTGCGCACAATCGCCTCCGGCACGCCCTCGGCAACGATGCGCCCGCCGCCGGCGCCGCCTTCGGGCCCTAAATCCACGATCCAATCCGCTTCGGCCATGACATCCAGATTGTGCTCGATGACGACGACGGTGTTGCCGGCGTCGACGAGACGGTGCAAGACGCGCACCAGCTTCTCGACATCGGCCATGTGCAGACCGACCGTGGGCTCGTCGAGTACATACAGGGTGTGCTGCCCCTCGCGGCGCGCAGTGTCCACGCCCAGCGGATCGGTGCGCACCTTCGCCAGTTCCGTGACGAGCTTGATTCTTTGGCTCTCGCCGCCCGACAGAGTCGGGCTGGGCTGGCCCAGGCTCAAGTAACCGAGTCCCACCTCCGCCAGCAGGCTCACCGGGTGCTGCACGCTGCGCTGCGCCGCGAAGAATTCCAGCGCGTCGTCGACGCTCATCGACAGCGTCTTGCCGATGTTGCTGCCCTTGAAGGGAATAGCCAGCGTCTCCGGGTTGAAGCGGCGGCCGCCGCAGACGTCGCAGAGCACTTGCACGTCCGGCAGGAAGCTCATCTCGATGCGTTTCATTCCCTGACCCTCGCAGGCCTCACAACGGCCGCCGGCCGTGTTGAACGAAAACCGGCTGGCAGTGAAGCCGCGAATTCGCGCCTCGGTGGTTTGCGCGTATAGGCGGCGGATGGAGTCCCAAAAGCCGATATAGGTTGCCGGACAGGAGCGCGGAGTCTTGCCGATCGGCGTTTGATCGACCTCGAGCACTCGGCTGATGGATTGCCAGCCGGTGATTGCCGCGCAGCCCCATGGGGCGATCGTTTGCCCGCGCGCGCGATCGGAGCGGGCGGGGCGCCCCAGTAGTCGCTTTAAGTTTCCCAACAGCACCTCGCGCGCCAGCGAGGATTTGCCGGAGCCCGACACGCCGGTGATCACGGTCAAACGGCCGAGTGGAATTCGCGCATCCACCTTGCGCAGATTGTGCAAGGACGCGCCGCTGATGTGGATCGCGGCTGATTTGTGGTCGACGGCGCGGCGGCGAGACCGGGAATGCTGCAGGGGAGCCGCAAGACAGCGCCCGGTGACTGAACTTTCCAGGCGCGCAAGTTCCGCCGCGGTGCCTTGCCCGACCAAGCGGCCGCCCCGCGTGCCCGCGCCGGGCCCCAAGTCGATCACATGATCGGCGCGGCGAATCGTGTCCTCGTCATGCTCCACCACGATCAGGGTATTGCCCTTGGCGCGCAGGCGTTCCAGAGTGTCGAGGAGCGCCGCATTGTCGCGCGGATGCAGTCCGATAGTGGGCTCGTCCAGCACGTAGCACACGCCCTGCAGGTTCGATCCAAGCTGCGCAGCCAAGCGGATCCGCTGCGCTTCGCCGCCGGAAAGCGTCGGCGCGGCGCGGCTGAGTTGCAGATAGCCGAGTCCGACATCGCAGAGGAATGCGGTACGCGCGATCAGTTCCGCCAGTAGATCGCGCGCGATAGAGTGCTCGCGGCCCCGCAGTGCAAAATTCAGCAGCGTGCTGCGAAATTCCTGCACCGGCAAGCTCGTCAGTGCCGCGATCGACGAACCGCGGAACAAGACGCGGCGCGCCACCGGATTCAATCGTTCACCCGCGCAGTCCGGGCACGTCGCGAGTGGGGCGTCGGCCGATTCCCGCCAGTTGGACTCCTCGCCGCTTTGCTCGGCGTCGAATTCGGGCAACTGCAATCCAGTGCCGAAACAGCTCTTGCACCAGCCGTGGCGCGAGTTGAACGAAAACAGGCGCGGATCGAGCTCGGGAAAGCCGGTACCGCAGTTCGGGCAGGCGCGCTTGGTGGAGAACACGGTGGCGGCTGTGGACTGCTTCGCGCCGGCGTCGGCAATGTGCACGACCCCGCGGCCATGCTGCAGGGCCAACGCCAGCGCCTCCCGCAGTTCCGCCTCGCGGGCGGCGCTGACCGTCAAGGTAGCCACGGGCAGTTCGATGTCGTGCTCGACGAACCGATCGAGCCGCGGCCATTTCGCCGTCGGCAGCAGCGCTGCGTCGACGCGCAGCTCGGAAAAACCCTTGCCGCGCGCCCATTTTGCGAGTGCAGTGTACAACCCCTTGCGTGCGACGATGAGGGGCGCCAGCAAAGTCACGCGCCGTCCGCGGTAGTCCCTCAGCAAGCGCGCGCCGATTGCGTCCGCGGATTGAGGTTCGATCGGCGCATTGCAGGCCGGGCAATACTGCACGCCGAGCTTCACGTAGAGCAGGCGCAAGAAATGGTAAATCTCGGTGAGAGTCGCCACGGTGCTCTTCTGGCCGCCGCGGCTGGTGCGCTGCTCGATCGCCACGGTGGGCGGTATGCCGAAGATGGCATCGACATCGGGACGGGACGCGGGCTGCACGAACTGCCGCGCGTAGGCGTTGAGGGATTCAAGGTAGCGTCTTTGCCCTTCGGCAAACAGGATGTCGAATGCCAACGTGCTCTTGCCGCTGCCCGAAACACCGGTAATTACGGTAAATTGATTGAGCCCCAGGTTGAGGTCCACATTCTTGAGGTTGTGTTCGCGGGCGCCGTGAATCTCGATGGTTACCGGACGGTGCGCCGCATTCGAATGATGTTCTGCATCGTGAACCACATTGCCAAACGCCGGTGGATTCTCGGCCTCCAGCAGTGCGCGGCCGGTGTGCGAAGCCTTGACTCGCATCACCTCATGCGGCGTGCCGGCGCACACCACCCTGCCGCCGGCGTCGCCGCCCTCGGGCCCCAAATCGATGATCCAGTCGGCCGCCCGAATGACATCCAGATGGTGTTCGATCACCAATAGGGTGTGACCGGCATCGATTAGGCGGCGAAAGGCGCGCAGCAGCTTGGCGACATCGTCGAAGTGCAGGCCGGTGGTCGGTTCATCGAACAGAAATATCGACCCTTGGTCGGCTTCGCGCAGCGCATTCTCGGCGAGGTGACCGGCGAGCTTCAGCCGCTGGGCCTCGCCGCCCGACAAAGTGGGGACGGGTTGACCCAAGCGCAGGTAATCGAGACCCACGTCCGCGAGCGGCGTCAGGCGCAGGCAGACCTGCGCGTCGGCGGCGAAGTACGCCAGCGCCTGCGATACCGTGAGATCCAGCACGTCGGCGATGCTTTTCGGCGCGAAGCCGATACGGGAAAGCTTGCACTCGAGTACTTCCGCTCGATAGCGCCGGCCGTTGCAGTCCGGGCAGCGCAGGTAGACATCCGACAGAAATTGCATCTCGACGTGCTCGAAGCCGTTGCCGCCGCAGGCGGGGCAGCGGCCGCTGCCGGCGTTGAAGCTGAAAGTGCCGGCCGTATATTTGCGCTCGCGCGCCTCCGGCAATTTAGCGAACAAGTCGCGGATCGCCTCGAACGCGCCCACGTAGCTCGCGGGATTCGAGCGAGTCGTGCGGCCGATGCGGTTCTGGTCCACCATGGTCACGCCATCGAGCAGTTCGGCGCCCTTAAGCGCGCGGTGGCGGCCGGGATTCTCGGTGGGCTTACCCTTGGCGCGCAGCAGCGCCGGAAACAGCACGTCATGCAGCAGCGTGGATTTACCGGAGCCGCTGACGCCCGTGACGCAGACCAGGCGCCGCAGCGGGATCTGCACATCGATTTCCTTGAGATTATGCTCGGCCGCGCCATCGATGCGCAGCACCCCGGCAGCCGGCGCGGTGTCGCGCCCGGCGCGCTTCGGCTCGGGCCGCGGCAGCTCAACGCGCTTGCGGCGAAACAGATAATCGGCGGTCAGTGAACCCTTGGCTTTGGCCAGTTCGCCGATTGGTCCGTAGAACACGATTTCTCCGCCACGCTCGCCCGGGCCGGGGCCTAAGTCGAGCAAACGGTCCGCGGCTTGCATGACTTTCGGATCGTGCTCGACCACCACCAAGGTGTTGCCGGCGTCCCGCAGGCGCTGCATGACACCGACGATCCGGTCGGCGTCGCGTGCGTGCAGTCCGATGGACGGTTCATCCAGCACGAACAGGGTGTTGACCAGCGAAGTTCCGAGCGCAGTGGTGAGGTTGATCCGCTGCACCTCGCCCCCGGACAAGGTGCGCGACTGGCGGTCGAGGTCCAAGTAACCCAGGCCCACGTCGGTCAGATACTTCAGACGCGCCGTGATTTCCCGCAGCAAAAGTTCCGTCGCCTCGTCGAGCGGCGCCGGTAATTCGAGAGTCGCAAAGAAGCGCCGGCTCTCATCGATCGGCTTCAGCATCAACTCGCGGATGTTGATCCCTGGGTTGCCGACGCGCCACAGCAGGGCGTCCGGCTTGAGGCGCGCGCCGCGGCACGCCGCGCATTCGGTGTAGGAACGGTACCTCGAGAGCAGCACGCGGATGTGCATTTTGTAGGCTCTGGTTTCCAGCCAGGCAAAGAATCGCCGCACGCCGTACCAGATGTTCTTGGTCCATTCGCCCTCGCCGTCGAGGACCCAGGCGCGTTCGGAATCGCTCAAGTCGCGCCACGGCGTGTCGAGCGGAATGGCGCGCTTGCGCGCGAATTTCAAAAGATCCGCTTGGCATTCTTTGTACGACTCGGTTTGCCAAGGCTTGATGGCTCCCTGGCGAAGACTCAAGGACGTATTCGGTATGACCAAGCCATAGTCGACGCCGATGCTGCGGCCGAAGCCGCGACAGGTCTCGCAGGCGCCGATCGGGGAATTGAAACTGAAGGTGCTGGGACTGGCGTCCTTGTAGCCGATGTCGCAGTCCGCACAGTGCAGATCGGTGGAAAACCGCCACGGCGGCGCCGGCTCGCCCACATCGTTTTGCAAATACACATCGAGGCGTCCCTGACCGACCTTTAGCGCGGCCTCGATGGCTTCGGCGATTCGGGCGCGGCCGGCGGTGGACCACCGAAAGCGGTCTTGAATCACCTGCAGCGTGTTGCCGCGCTGTTCGTAGACGCGGGTGTAGCCCTGGCCGGAAAGCAACGACTTGATTTCGGCTTCCGTGAAATTCTTAGGAATAGTGACCGGGAAAGTGAGCAGTAGCCGCGGATCTCCATGATCGCGGGACCGCACGGCCAGCGCGTCTTGAATGCTCTCGGCGGTGTCGCGCCTAACCGGTCGCCCACATCCCCGGCAGTGCAGGACCGCGGCGCGGGCGAACAACAGCTTCAAGTGATCGTTGAGCTCCGTCATGGTGCCGACGGTCGAGCGCGAGGTCCGCACGGGGTTGGTCTGATCGATGGCTATCGCCGGCGGAATGCCGTCGATGCGATCGACCTGCGGCTTGTCCATCCGGTCCAGAAACTGCCGTGCATACGGGGAGAACGTTTCTACGTAGCGGCGCTGGCCCTCCGCATACAGCGTGTCGAAGACCAAGGAGGACTTCCCGGAGCCGCTGACGCCGGTAACCACGATCAACTCGTGGAGCGGTAAATCGAGGTCGATCGCTTTAAGGTTGTTCTGACGGGCGCCGCGGATGCGGATGGCATCCGGGCGTGGATTTGGACGTGGCATGCGCCCGAAGTTTACAGCAGGCGCATCAGCGGCCGGCGAATTGCTCCATCATCAGCCCGGTGCCGCCGCGAGTGACATGCGCCACGATGGCGGTGCGGCGGTGGATTTTCGTCACCAGTCCCAAATTGATGGCGAACGCCAGCTGCACTTGCTGACCCTTGCGTAGTCCGAGATTTTCCGTCTCGACAAATACGCCGTTCGCGCTCAGGTTTTTCGCCTTGCAGATCCGACTTTTCCGCCCCGACAGGACGACGTACACGGTGGTGCGTGCGCGGTGGCGAGTGTGCAAGCGACGCTCCAATCGGTACCCCTTCGATTGATCAAGCTGGGCGAGCGATCATTATGCACATCGCGCCGCAGTATGCGAAGCGTTAGTCACGAACTTAAAATTATGTCAAATTTTTAGCGGCGAATCCAGGGATCTGACTGCCGAGTGTGCGGGATTTGCGTCTGCCCGTCTCATCAATTTCCGCTCGGCGTGACGATGTCCATGCGCCGCCGCGGGGCTGTCATCTGGTAGCTGCGAAAAACTGCCTGGACTGGCATTGCCCGACGCCGATTCAGACCGGAGTCGCCGGATTCATCGCCGGGGGCCACTTGGCGCACCACGTCCGCAAAATGCGCGATATTTAAAAGCGGCGGCGCCAGCTGTTGCTGGACTCCTCTCAGGACGATCTCGGGGAATGGTTGGAGCCTATTCCATCGTTTTACGGCATGCATATCGCAGCCACCGCACGCAGCGCGCGCGACCTTGATGTTGTGGCGGAGGCCTTACTGAAGAACAACGTAAAAATACACGCGTTCAGCAGATACTACCTCGGGCCCCGGACGAGGGCGGGCCTGATTTTTGGCTTCGGAGCCGTAGACCTGCCCGAGATGAAGCAGGGTCTGTCGCTCCTGCGCAAGGCTCTGCAGAGCTGACGCTTATCGCGCAACTCTAATGATGATGTCCGCCGGCGCCGTGCACGTGGCCGTGTTCGAGTTCTTCCGCGGTGGCGGCGCGCACGCTGATGACCTCGACATCGAAATGCAGGGTTTGATCGGCGAGCGGATGATTGCCGTCCAGCGACACCATGTCGCCGGTAACGGCGGTGACGGTAAATACTCGCATGCCGTCGCCGGTGCGCCCGTGAAATTGCATCCCTTTGCGGATATCGCCGGAGCCTTGCAAGGTGCGCTTGGGCACGCGCTGCACGAGTGCCGCGTCGTGCTTGCCGTAGCCTTCGGACGGCGCCACCGTGACGCTGAGCGCATTGCCGTCTTGTTTGCCTTCGAGCGCCTTCTCCAGGCCCGGAACGAGATTGCCGTGACCCTGGATGTAGGCAAGCGGCTCGCCGCCCGCGGAGCTATCGAGGACGGCGCCGCTGTCGTCCTTGAGCGTGTAATGTATCAATACCACTGAATCTGCAGCAATTTCCACTTAAGTTCTCCACCTCGCTACGCACTCCAATGCGTAAGCTTACACAGCTAGCCGGCCAACTTCGCTTCAAGGTCATAGGCGCCCGCGTTGCTGATTCGCACGTCGGCCCACTGTCCCACCGTCAATCCACGGGCGCCGCGAATGCGCACGTTGCCGTCGATTTCCGGAGCGTCGCAGGCAGAGCGGGCAATCGCGATATCGCCGTCGATGCGATCGATGAGCACTTGCATTTCGCGGCCGATCTTTTGCTTAAGCCTTTGAGCGCTGATTTCAGCCGCCAGTTCCATGAAGCGTTCGCGGCGCTCGCGCTTTACCTCCGGCGGCACCGATTCCTGGCGCAACGAATTCGCCGCGGCGCCTTCGACCGGCGAGTACTCGAAGCAACCGACGCGATCGAGTTGGGCGACGCGAAGCCACGCGAGCAGCTCCTCGAAATCCGCCGCCGTTTCGCCTGGGAAGCCGACGATAAAAGTGCTGCGAATAGTGATATCCGGCACGATTTGGCGCCATGCGGCGATTCGCTCCAAGGTATCTTCGGCGGCGGCGGGGCGCTTCATGAGCTTCAGAATGCGCGCGCTCGCGTGCTGAAAAGGAATGTCGAGATACGGCAGCACTCGCCCTTGCGCCATGAGATCGATCACCTTGTCGACGTGCGGATAGGGGTAGACGTAATGCAGGCGAATCCATACGCCGAGTTCACCCAAGGCGTCCGCGAGATCGTAGAAGCGGGCGCGGCGCTCGATGCCGCGCCAGGACTGCGCGGCATATTTCAAATCCACGCCATAGGCGCTGGTGTCCTGGGAAATAACCAAAATTTCCTTCACACCCGCGCGTACCAGCTGCTCGGCCTCGCGCAGCACCTCGCCAATCGGCCGACTGAGGAGGCGCCCTCGCATCGAGGGAATGATGCAGAAGCTGCAACGATGGTTGCAGCCCTCGGAAATCTTCAGATACGCGTAGTGGCGCGGCGTCAGCTTCACGCCCTGCGCCGGAATGAGATCCAGAAACGGCTCGTGCTTCGGCGGCAGGTACTCATGAACCGAGGCCACCACTTCTTCGTAACGCTGCGGGCCGGTGATCTTCAGCACCTGGGGATGTTTGTCGAGGATTTTCTGCGGTTGCGCGCCCAAACAACCCGTGACGATTACCTTGCCGTTCTCGGCCAACGCCTCGCCGATCGCATCGAGCGACTCGTCCACCGCCGCATCGATGAAGCCGCACGTGTTGACGATCACGAGATCGGCCGCGCGATAAGTCGCAGCCACCTCATAGCCCTCCGCGCGCAAACGCGTGAGAATGCGCTCCGAGTCCACGAGCGCCTTGGGGCAACCCAAGCTGACGAAGCCGACCTTAGGAGTCTTGCGGATAACTGATTTCAAGATGGATATAAACCTTGGCGGGTACTCGCCGCGCGCCGCGACTCCCGAGCCTCGCAGGAGGTGCGTCGATCGAACGGCGGCAAATTGTACTCCAAAAAGGCCGTTTGCCGCCTATACGGCCGTGGGAGCCGCCGGCTCGCGCTCGGCCTTACAAGGAATCAATTTCCTGCGCTGTGAGCATCCGCCACCGGCCTTTGGGCAGTTCACCGAGAGGCAATCGGCCTATCGCCACGCGCACAAGCCGCAGCACCGATACATCGACAGCTGCCAGCAATCGGCGTATCTGCCGGTTGCGGCCCTCATCCAGCACGATTTCCAGCCACGCGTTCTTGCGGCCGGTGCGCAGGCAGCGGACGGACCTGACGCTCAGGCGCTCCCCGCCCAGTACGACGCCTTGCTCGAGGCACGCGAGCAGGGACGCGTCCGGCAATCGGCCGATCTGCACATGGTAGGTCTTGGCCAAAGCGGACGCCGGCGCGGTGATCCGCGCGGCCCATGCGGGGTCGTTGCTGAACAGCAGCAGACCCTCGCTGGCCTTGTCGAGCCGTCCGACCGGCGCCAGCCACGGAAGTGCCGCGCCCGCGAAACAACGATAAACGGTATCGCGGCCCTGTTCGTCGCTCCTCGTCGTCACCAAGCCGCGCGGTTTGTTCAGCATCAGCACCAAGCGCTGCGCTGACTCGGGGTGTTGACCGTCGATGTCGATGCGGTCCACGCCCTGGCGGACCGGAAACTCGGCGTCGCGCATCACACGGCCGTTGACGCGCACTCGCCCTGCGCGCACCCACCCGGCGGCGAGAGTGCGCGAACACAAGCCGAGCTTTGAAAGCACCCGCGCGAGGCCATGGCGCGCGGGCTGCGACGGGCGGTCTGGAGGTTTTGGCGTCACCGGCGAATATTGTCCTAGCCGATACCGTCTGGCTAGCTGCGCGACGCCGCGGAAATTTCGCTGTTTCTAGTTCAGTTCCGTGACTGCGGCCCCCAGCTTCACGCTGCCGTCAGCGAGTGGGACGGCGATCGGGGCGACTACCACTTTGGCCACTCCCTCGTCTTTGCTGATGCCGATCTTGTGCGCCGTCGCGGGGGATAGGTCGACGATCCTGCCTTTCACATAAGGCCCGCGGTCCTGAATGACGACAACCGCGCTCTTGCCGGTCTCAAGGTTGGTAACCTTCGCCGTGGTCCCAAGCGGAAGAGTCTTGCTGGCCGCGTTATTGCCGCGCGGACGCATGGGCCTGCCGTCCGCCATTTTTCTGCCGGCAAACCGTTTGGCATAGAAAGATGCCTTGCCGACGCGCTTGCGGCCAGACCGGTCAAGATGGGGATTCGGTACGGGCGTCTCTCGCTGCGCAGCGCATGCTGGCGTAACTACGCCGCCTGCGCCGGCGCCGACACTGACCGCAAGGACGATGAGAAGCGCTGCAATACTACAATTGAATCGAGACACGGACACTTTACGGCTCCATCAGGGAAGGGGTCGGCGAGGCGCATTTGCGGGCGCCGGCAACCATTGCGATGAGTATTCGCAGGATTGCCCCCAGGGTCTGTCAGTGAACAACCCCTCGAGAGGTGGGATTTCGGGAACGCGCGCCGTAGTCCCGTGCGTAAACCGAGTATCATCGCGCCGGTGCGCCCGCTTGCGCGGCGGAGGTCTCGAACGTGCGGGCTGCGAGTATCTGGGTGGATGCGGATGCCTGTCCGACAGTCATCAAAGAAATTCTGTATCGGGCGGCCGAGCGCACGGGGATTGCCGTGACGCTGGTCGCGAACCAGCCGCTGCGTATTCCGCGCATCCCGAGCCTACGGGCGGTGCAGGTGTCCCCCGGCTTCGATGTTGCCGACGGGGAAATTGTAAAGCGAGTGGCAGCGGGCGATTTGGTCATTACGGCTGATATCCCCCTCGCAGCCGAGGTGATCGCGAAGGGCGGCGACGCATTGAATCCACGCGGCGAGCGCTATTCGCCCGACACGATTCGCGGAGTTCTCGCGCTGCGGGACTTCATGGACACCATGCGCGCGAGCGGCAATGTCGGGGGCGGTCCGCCACCGTTGACCCAGGCGGATCGGAATGCATTCGCCGGGCATCTCGATACGTGGCTCGCGCGGCGAGGCGCAAATCCTCGATGACTTTGAATGCGAGACGGTGGAAATCGTAATCGTCTCACTTGGCCGGTAGATCCTTCAACTCTTGCACCGTCTCGCGTTGAATTTGCTGCATTTTCTTGACCACCGCTTGACCCGCCGGTGTTTTATAGAATGCCGTCATTCCATCGAGTTCATCTTGAGTGAACGATTCCCGGTAGGTCCGCATGAAAATGGGCAGCATTGAATTCCAATCCAGCACCTGACCGACGACCGTCGACATTTTGGCGTGCATTGATCCAATACTGCCTGCCGCGCCGCGACCGAGCCCGAGACTGCGCTGCGGACAGAGCGTTAGAATGGGCCCGGGCACTTGCACTGTTTCCACCATGAAGACTCTCGCTATGCTCATTCGCCGCATCGCTTCCGTCCTGGCTCTCGCCGCCGCTCTTCTGCCGGCGATATGCGCTGCGGATAACGGCTATGACCTCATCATCGCCAACGGCCGCATTATCGATGGCACCGGGTCGCCGTGGTATTCGGGCGATGTGGCCATCAGGGACGGGCACATCGCGGCCATCGGCAATCTGGCGAATGCCAAAGCCAAACGCACCATAGACGCCCGCGGGATGGTGGTGGCGCCGGGATTCATCGACATGCTCGGCCAATCGGAATTGACGATGCTGGTGGACCCGCGGCTACCCTCCAAGATTTTTCAGGGCATCACGACCGAAATTACCGGCGAGGGCGAGTCTGTGGCGCCGCTCGACGATGCGTTGATCAAGGAGCGGCAGCGCGACTACGATCATTATGGGATCAAGCCCGACTGGCGCACGTTCAGCCAGTACTTCGCTCGCCTGCGCAAGCAAGGCATGGGGATCAATCTCGGCAGCTATGTTGGCGCCGCGTCGATCCGGGAAATGATCGTCGGCTACGGCGACCGCGCGCCCACCGCCGACGAGCTCAAGCGCATGCAGGCGCTGGTGGCGCAGGGCATGAGTCAAGGGGCCCTTGGGCTGTCAACGGCGCTGCAGTACCCGCCGGCGCCCTATGCGCATACCGAGGAGCTGATCGCATTGGCGCAAACGGCGTCGCGCTACAGCGGCATCTACGCAACGCACATGCGCAGCGAGGGCGACGGGGAGATGGCGGCGCTCGAGGAGACGTTCCGGATCGGGCGCGAGGCGCATATCCCCGTGGAAATATTCCATCTTAAAGTATCGGGCAAGCGGAACTGGGGCAACGCTCCGCTGGTGATACAGCGCATCGAAGAGGCCCGGGCGCAGGGCATCGATGTAGCCGCGGATACGTATGCCTACACTGCGTGGCAAAACGACTTCTCCGCCTTTATCCCGCCGTGGGCGCATGACGGCGGGACGGACAAGCTCATAGAGCGGCTGCAGGATCCCGCGACACGCGCGCGCATCCGCAAGGACATGCTCACCCGCAGCGACAAGTGGGACAACGAATGGCTGGACCTGCAGGGCCCGCAGGACATCCTCATCACGTCGGTGAACAATAAGGATTTGCTCAAGTATCAGGGAAAACGCATCAGCGAAATCGCCGCTGAATGGCACGAAGATCCGATCGATACGATTTGCGACTTGTTGATCAAGGACCACGCCCGCACCAGCGTCGCGGTCTTCGGCATGGCGGAGCCGGACGTTCAGGTGATATTGCAGCAACCCTGGGTGTCGGTGGACAACGATGCGTCCGGCACCTCGCCCGAGGGCATACTGGGCACGGAGCTTTCGCACCCGCGTGCCTACGGCACATTTGCGCGCATTCTGCGCAAGTACGTGCGGGAGGAACACAAGCTCGCGTTGCCGGACGCGATCCGCAAGTTCTCCGCGCTCGCCGCGCAGCGCGAACATCTGGTGGACCGGGGAGTCCTGAAGCTCGGCATGTGGGCGGACGTCGTGGTGTTCGACCCGCAAAGGATTCGCGATACTGCCACTTACGAGAATCCGAACCGGTTCTCGGTCGGCATGCAATACGTCATCGTGAACGGCGTGGCGGTGATCGATCAGGGGAAGATGACGGGGGCGCTCCCCGGCCGCGTGCTGCTCGGGCCACGCAACGGCGTAGTGCCGGCGTCGTGATCACGGTGCTGAATATCGCCATGATGACCAGCATGGTAAACACTTTCGGCGAAATGACGCCGAGGTCAAAACCCACGTTGATCACGATCAGCTCCATCAAGCCCCGGGTGTTCATCATGAATCCCATGCCCGTCGACTCCGCGCGATTGAAGCCGGAGCGGCGCGCGGCAAAGTAGCCGGCGCCCAGCTTCGCCGCAGTGGCGGCCGCCACGACGGCGAGGCACCAACCCCAATCGGCGGCGCTATCGAGGCCGCCGATCGAGGTGCGAAGGCCCGTGTAGGTAAAGAATATGGGCAGAAAAAACACCGTCACAAAATCCCCGATGCGTTCGCGCCAGGCCGCCACCAGTTCTGGCTCGTCGTACAGGATGACGCCCATCATGAAGCCGCCGAATATCGCAAAAATACCGATCTGATAGGTGATCATCGCTGCGACGAAAATCACCGCCAGCAGGCCGCCCAGCAAGTTGGCCGACATCTTGCCGGTTCGCGCCTGTGATTTTCGTATCGCGCCTTTGAGCAGCGGCCTGACGAATCTCACGCTGATGAGGCCGAATGCCGCAACCATGGCGATTCGCAACGCAAAACGGCCGGCGACAAAATCGCTGACGGTCAACGCCGTGATGAGCGCAAGCAGCAGCCACCCGACCACGTCGTTGACGGCGGCGGCGCTTATGGCGATGACACCTATCCGGGTGCGGGTCATATTCACCTCGATCATGATTCGCCCCAACGTGGGCAGCGCCGTGATGGAGAACGCCGTGGCGACGAACAGCGCCGTGTCGATCCGGGTCGCAGGCGAGGAGCCCGGGGCGATGAAAAATCCCAGCGCGAATCCGCAGGCGAAAGGCAGCGCCAAACAGGCGCTGGAGACGCGCAGCACCGCGGCGCGGTTCACGCGCTCGATCAGGTGCGAAAAATCGAATTCAAGTCCGATCTGGAACATCAACAATACGAGCCCGAGGTTCGACAGAATGTTCAAAGGCTCCGGCGGCGCGGAATGAAAGACATAGTCGAATGCATGCGGCGCAACCAGACCGAACAGAGAGGGGCCCAACAATATCCCTATGATGATCTCGCCCACGGCCGGCGATTGCCCCAGCGGCTTGGCAAGTGCGCCGCCGATGCGCCCCGCAAGCACAATGACGGTGATCTCCAACAGAGTGAAGAACAGCAGCGCTTCGCTCTTATGCGTGCTTGCGGCCGCAATGGCATCGGGGGCGTCCAATTCAGGTCATGCCACCGTTGATGGAGATGACCTGGCCGGTGATGTAAGTCGCCTCATCGGATGCGAGGAAGGCCACCAGGTTTGCGACTTCCTCCGGCGAACCCGCCCGCTTCATCGGCACGAGTTGCGAGATGTCGGCCGAATCGAAGGCAGTGCCGCTCATGCTGGTTGAAATGATGCCGGGCGCCACCGCATTGACGGTGATGCCGCGAGTCGCCACTTCGAGGCTCAGGGTCTTCGCGGCCGCAATCAACGCACCCTTGGCAGCCGCGTAATTGACTTGCCCACGATTGCCGATGAGCGCGGTGACGGACGAGATATTGACGATGCGCCCCCAGCGAGTGCGAATCATCGGCAGCATCAACGGTTGCGTGACGTTGTAGAATCCGTTCAGCGAGACGTCGATGACCCGGTGCCATTGTTCGGGACTCATTCCCGGGAACGCTGCATCGTCGAGGATGCCGGCATTGTTCACCAGGATTTGTATCGGCCCGTGCGCAAGCAATGCATCGATCGCGGCGCGGGTGGCATCTGCGTCGGTGACGTCAAAGCCGACGGCTTGCGCCTGACCGCCCGCGGCAACGATTTCGCCGGCGACCGCTTCGGCCGCGGCGATGCCGCGGTTCGCATGCACGTACACGAAGTGGCCCACGGCGCCAAGGCGTCGACAGATTGCCGCGCCGATACCGCCGCTGCCGCCCGTCACCATGGCCCTGATGGTCGTGCTGCTCATAGCTGAATTCGTTCGCCGGCGTCGAGCACGACAGTGGCGCGGCCGCTGAGCAGTCTGCATGCCTGCGAGGTCAATTCGAATTCATAGAGTACCGTGCCGCGGTCCCCGGCAATGCGCAGCGCGGCGCAACTCAGGTCTCCCTCGATATCATCGAGCCGCAGCACGTGCAGCCTTAGCGCGCGCACGCTCGCGAGGAAACCCGCCTCGGGTTTGGCGCTCAGAGCACCGGCAACCAATGCGCCGTGCACTGCCATCGCCTGCGCGGCGTACTCTATGCCGCAGGCTATCCCTAAGCGGCCATGCGCGCGCAACGGATGATCGAGGGCCCGGTGCGTGCCGCTGCGGCAGCGAATATGCTGGATATCCCAGTCAATGACTTCGTCGAGCAGGCACATGCGGCCTTGATGCGGAATTTGCCGCTCGATCCAGGCGCGGTCTAACTGCATGGTGCGACGGACACGAGAATGCGCAAGCCATCGAGATACTCGAGCACCGTGCGGCCCGCCCGCCGTAACGCAAGTTGCCGGAGCAAGGGCAGACCGCGCGCCGCCGGAATCGACGTGCGTAGGGACTCGAGCAGTGGATCGGTCATAGTGTCGATGGCCTGGTCGGTCAGCACCGCTGCAATCTGCGCCAGCGATGCCGGTTGTCGTTCGGGAGAGAGCAGGAACGCGGCTCCGAAGGCGTCGGGAACGGGCCGCTTGGCGTGCAGCGGATCGGGATATTCCGAGTCATAAGCAACCAATAAGAGAGGCATATGGTCGACTGCAACCTGAGTCAAGGCTTCCAAGAGCCCTGCAGCGAAGCTCGCATCGAATGCGCACAACACGTTTGATTCGCTCATTGCGCCCGTTGCGATACTCCAGTATCCCGCCGCCACATTGTGCACTGAATTGGCAAATCGCGTCGGCGATATCTCGCGGGTCTCGAGCGCCAGCGCTTGGCAAATTTCGTGGCAGTTGTGCCCGTCGCCGCCGGAGGATGAGAATACGCTGGCCAACTTCGACGGATCCGCGCCGCCGCGAGTCGTGGCTTCCAAGGCGATCGCAAGCGCGAGCTTCACGACTCGCCCCGTACGGCGCCGTTCGGCGGCCGGCAGAATAGCCGGTATCGGCAGAACCGTGGGAGCCGGCACATAGGCGTGCCGGCCCGACAGCACTTCTGAGGCGTCGGGCCAATCCTTGAACCCCGGCCCGAGCACGCCGACGCCGCCGACATAGGCGGACAACTTCATCCGGCGCGCCCGAATATCAGACTGCAGTTCGTGCCGCCGAAGCCAAACGAGTTGCTCAGCACGCGCGCAATCGGAACCCGACGATTCTCCCTAATGTAATGCGCAGTCAGCGAGGGATCGATTTTCGTCGTGCGCACGCCGCCGGGCATCAGGCCATTTTGCAGTGCCAAAGCGCTGATGACCGCCTCGAGCGCGCCGGCAGCGCCCAGTGTGTGACCGGTTGCGCCCTTCGTCGAGCTGCAAGGAGTCGTCGGGCCAAATATGCTGGTGACCGCGTGGCTCTCGGACCGGTCGTTGCTCGGCGTTCCGGTCCCGTGAAGATTGATGTAGTCGATTGCGTCCGGCTCAAGGCTCGCTGCGCTCAGCGCGGCCTGCATCGCCAGCCGAGCGCCGAGGCCCTCCGGGTGCGGCGCCGACATGTGATAGGCGTCGGTCGATTCGCCGATGCCAAGCAGCAACACTGCATCAGCGTCCATGCTCTGCGGCGCACGCTCGAGCAGTGCGAAGGCGGCCGCCTCGCCGATCGAGATGCCGTCGCGCGCGACGTCGAAGGGCCGGCAGGGCGCTTTCGATGCCAATTGCAAGGAGTGAAACCCGTACAACGTGGTCAAGCACAGAGAGTCCACTCCGCCGACGAGCGCGGCGTCGATGAGTCCGGCTTCGATCATGCGGCGCGCCGATCCGAAAACCTTGGCGCTGGAAGCGCATGCGCATGACACCGCCACGGCGGGCCCATCCAACTGGAAACGCCGGCGCGCGAAATCGGCCAACGAGAACGAATTGTGGGTCGCACCGTATTCGAAGCTCTGCGGCAATGCGCCGCTCAAGGGATCGCGCGCTCTATAGGCAAGTTCCGTTTGTAGGATGCCGGCGGTGCTGGTGCCCAGAAACACGCCGATGCGCCGGTGACCCCAGCGGGCCGCCGCCTGTTGCACGGACTCGAAAAAGCCGTCTTGCCGCAGAGCCAGTTCTGCCAGGCGGTTGTTGCGGCAATCGAATTTGCGAAGATGATCGGGAAGGCGCTCATCGTCGATCCCCAACACCTCGCCGACGTGGGTGTCCAAGTCAACGGTGTCGAATGTGCAGTCCTTAAGTCCGATGCGTTGATCGATCAACGACGCCAGGGTTTGCTCGCGCCCCGTGCCGATGCAGCTGGTCGCCGTGAATTCCTTGAGAAGAAGCGGTTTCATCGCGGCTGCGCCGAGCGCAGAGTAATCGGCTTCAGACCGCCGCTGCTCAACGCATCCAGCAATCGCGGGAGAACCCCTAAGATCACAGGGGTGCCGCTGCGCCCGCGCGCAGAGTTGCCGTCATGCAGCAGTAAAATATCGCCGCTCCGCAGGGGATTCGCCAATCGACGGAACACGACCTCCGCGTCGCCGTTGACGGTGTCGAAGCCGCGTCGAGTCCAACTGGCGAGACGCAGCTGCAGCCGGTTCAACACGGGCTCCAGAAACGGGTTGCGCAGCCCGGCGGGGGCGCGAAAAAAGCGCGGGCTGTCGCCGGTCGCTCGCTGGATGCTGTCCTGGGCGCGGGAAATCTCGGCGGCGATGCCGCCCGGTCCGAGCAGCGAGAAAGTATGCAGATGCCGCTGGCTGTGGTTCTCTATCGCATGACCCTGGCGCACGATTTCCTGCGCCAGCTCAGGATACCGTTGCACGCGCTCGCCCACGCAAAAAAATGTGGCCGGTGCGTGATGCCGCGCCAATTGCGATAAAACTTGCGGAGTCACTTCCGGGTCTGGGCCATCATCGATGGTTATCGCTACCTCGTTTTGCGCAATGCTGCGCGCCGGCAGGCGGCTCCAGTTCGGACCCAATAACTGACTTCGCGGCCATAGACCGGCCGCTGCGAGCAGCAGATGGTTCGCGACGACGGCGCCCAAAGCCCACGGCCAAACGCGCGGGCGAACCAACACTGCTGCGGCCGCGCCGAGATGCAGGGCCGCGGACGCCGATAACAGCGGCGCGGGGACCCAGCGCCGGGGCACGGCGTCTGGCGGAGTCATGTAAACGTTATGTCCAAGAAATTCTCCCACAGGCCCGACCATGCGAGCCAACCATGGCCGCCGGGCACGACCTTGACGGCTGTGTCCGGCAGCGCCCGAGCCATCAGCTCGTGCGCCTGCGCAAAGCGATCCTCGCGGCCGTAACCCAGATACACCGGTATGGACTGCGCGCTATAGGTCTTGATAAACCGCCATATTCGGCGTTCCTCGTCGGTTTCCGCAAGCTTTCCCGGCTGCCAGGCCGCGAGTCCGGGCGCACGCGCGATTTCCGCCAACAACATTCGATTTCCGAGATACGGCGCCAGCAAGCACAGTCCATCGAGCTCGCCCGGATGGCAGGCAGCGTAGTCCAGCGCAATGAAGCCGCCGAGTGAGATGCCGGCTAACCAGACCGCAGTACCGCCAAGCGCACGGGCCGGCATCACGATGTCGTTCCGCAGCTGCCGCAACACACCGCGCTCCCCGAGGTGATGCAACTCCAAGTCGACCAGCGTCAGATCGATTGCCAACCGTCGCCTGCGCACGCTATCCACGAATCCCGCATGCACCAGGTCTTGCGCAGAATGATAGGCGCCGGGCAGCAGCACGATGCGTACCGGAGCCGTTGCATCCGGTGCAGCGGGCTGAAAAATGCTACGCATGCGATCGTTTCGATGCGAGCGCCGCGGCGATGAGCAGCGCCAGGAAGGCGCCCGGCGCCACCGTCGTCCCGAGCGCCTCGAGTACCGGGACTTGCGAGAAGGACAATAGACCGAAACCGATAACCGTGCAGGCGTTGGCGATAACCAAAGAGGCCAAGGTCAGCGGCACGGCCCCGATCTCGGCTGCGGTTCCCTGCCGGTCGAAAAACAGCGCGTAATTCGAGCCGACGGCAACGATGAGAAGCATTCCCACCAAATGCAGGATTGTCAGCTGCTGTCCCGCGATCGCGAGGCCGGCCGCGACCATCAACACGGCGAGGACCAAAGGCGCCAAAACCCGCGCAACGCGCAGCGGCGAGCGCAACGCGACCAACAGCAGCAGCACCAACCCTAAGAAGCCTGCCAGGGACAGATGGATAGCCTCGGTCAGATAAGCGGCATACAGGGCATCAGATTCCACCTTCAGATCGAGAACCTGCGCCTGCGCGACATGGGCAGCGCTTAAGGCCGCGCGGATACGAGAGGTATCGATATTGGACCCTGCTGCGGCGCCGGCGACCGTGTGCAGCGCCAACAGGGCGTTCCAGCGCCCCTTTTGATGCAGGACCAGCGCCGCGACGCCGGCCTCGAGCGAGGTTCCCTGCAGATCCTGTGCCGTGATCGGCGCTTCGTGCCGCGCCGCCTCGACATCGTTCAGGAAGGGTGTCAGGCGTTCGCTGTGTATGGGTAAGCCGGCGGTGGCTTGCTGCAGGTTGTCGCGCAGCTGCTGCGCGTCGGGCAGGCTGGCGCGCCGCACCGCTTGGGTTGCGATACTGGGCAAGTAGTTTGCCGGACTGTCGAAGCCGCCAATCACCTGTGCGCCGATCAACGGCTCGAGCGCGGAGCCTGCGCGTTCGGCGGCGCGAAGCGCGGACTCCAAGTCCGGTCCCGAGACCACGACCAAGTCGCGCACGTCGGCGGTGCCTAAGTCGGCCCGCAGTTTCGCGTCGTAGTTCTGATCGGCGACAGGCACGGGGCTCAACGCGGACAGATCGCGATTCCACAGCGTACCCTCGTGCAAGCCCAGAACGCTAAGCGCCAGCACCGCTGCCGCTATGCTGAGCGCCGCCACGGCACGCCCATTCAGCCTTTTGATCGGCTGTAGCCGCTTTTCGATGACGAGGCCGAGCGGCGTGAGGTCGCGAACCGCAAATCCGCGCGGCAGCAAGTCAGGCAATACGTAGCGCGTCACCAAGGCCGCTGCGATCAAACCGCTGATCGAATAGAGGCCGAGTTGCGCGAGGCCCGGAAATCCCGACGGCAGGAGCGATGCGAAGCCGCACACCGAGGTCAGCACGCCGAGACGGATGGTAGGCCAGAACAGCCGCTGCCACGCCGGCAAAGCGCCGTTGCCGTCCCGGGTGCCGCGCGACTGAATGAAGAAATACACCGAGTAGTCCACCGCCTCGCCGATCAAGGTAATGCCGAATCCCAAGGTAATGCCGTGGACGGCGCCGAAAACCAGCGCAACCGCGGCAACTCCGGTCAGCGCGCCCGTGGCCACCGGCAGCAGTCCGAGGAGCAGCGCCGGTAGGGACCGATACACGGTCAGCAGCAGCGCGCTGACGAGCGCGCTGCTGATAATCGAGAGCAGCACCGCGGCACGTTCGATTTTCGCGCGCGCTGCCACCGCAAATACGCCGGGCCCGCTCATTCGAAGTTGCGCGGAGCGAGAGGCTGCAGCGGGCGCCTCCCGAGCGGCTGCCGCAAATGCGCGACGTACGGCCTCGAGCGCTTTTTCCTGCGCGTCCGTATCGGATCCCGCCGCGCGGGTTTGCGCGGCCAGCAACGATCGTTCACCGTCGGCCGAAACCCACACGCCGTCGCGCGTTTGAGGCCCAGGAGTGCGAGCCGCTTGGTCGATGACCTGCAGCATCTCACCGGTAGGGTCATGCGACACCAGACCCTTCAGCAGCAAACCCGCCGGCGAGGACAGGCCATCGATCGTTTCCTGGATCGCGGCCTTGAGTCCCACGACGGAAAAGCGCTGAGGAGTCACGGTTTCGCTCAACAGGTATCGATGTTGAAACAGAAACTCGCGGTCGCGCTCCGCGGATACCGGCTCACCGTTTTCGACACTCGGAAACTTGAAGTCGAGGCGCAGGCGCTTTGCCAATGCCACGGACAGGCCGGCCCGGCTCGTCGCGTCGCCGCCCTCGATCGCTATCAGAATCAAGCGCGAGGCGGGACCGTTGCGCAGCTGATCGATCAGCAGCTGTTGCGCGGCCGTAGGCTTTGCCGGCAGGAACGCGGACAAATCCGTGATATATCGGGCGCGCGCCACCACAACCGCCGCCAGCGCGATGCAGATCAACCACAGCACGACGACCAGAGACGGCCGTTTGATCATGGTGCCGCAGACGCGCGCAGCGTCATCAGCGATCGGTCACCGTCCGCTTGCCGAATCTCGATCTTCAACAATTGATCTTGCGAGCCGTCGATCTGCACCTGCGAGACGGTCTTCGCAACCTGTGGGTCCAATGGGACGAGTCGCAGCGTCCAGCGTTGCAGGCTGCCGGTAAACTCCAGGCTGAATATTGCCTCAAGGGCGCGCCGGTCGCCCGCCAGGGTCGCGCGGATGCTCTCGACGAACGGGCGGATTTGCGGAAACGCGTGTAAATCCAGCACGCGGTGGCGATGGCCGCGTTCCACGGTCAACACGTCGCCCGCCAGAATCAGGCTCTCCGGATGCGGCATTAAGGTGCGCTTCTCGAGCCGATCCGGCGCGTCATAGATCAACTCACCGGAGGATTCCAGCGGCCGATCGGCGATAGCCAGGAACTGCTGCTCGACATAGCTCACCTGTCCGTGGTGCCGCAACGCGAGCAAATGCATGAGCTCATCGAGATCATTTGCGGCGGCATTCGCGGCGGCATTCAGAAGGGCAAGGACGATGGCGCTGAGAACGCGACGCGTCATGCCTTCGGCTTGTCCGGCTGCTCCCGCCAGAAATCAAAGAAATTGAACCAGTTGTAAGGATCGCTGCGGCAGTACTGATCGAGCAGAGCCGCATAGCGTTCGATCGCGGCGCGCACGGCCTCGGCGCGCGCCTTCGCCGGCGTGGCGGAAAAATCGGCGAGCGGCGCAAATACCACGTGATACCGGTTTTTTCCGCGGTACAGGCCGATCATGAATATCACCGTGCAACGCAGGATCGATGCCGCCCGCATGGGGCCCGTGGGCAGATAGGCTCGCTTGCCCAGCAGCGTCACCGGCTGCACGGGCTCGGCGCCGAGCGTGCGATCGCCGAGCATGCCCACGAAGGCGCCGCGCTCGAGGCGCTCGGCAAGGCTCAGCATGGCGTCGATTCGTCCCAGCGAAATGATGTCGGGCTCGAAGTCAGGACTAATGGCGGCGAGAATGCCGCTGATCTTGCGGGCATTCTCCTCGTACATGGCCATCGCCACATGCAGGCCGGATTGGCGCCTGCCGAGGCTGCGCATCACTTCGAAACTTCCCATGTGCGTGCCCATCAGGAGCGCCCCGCGGCCTCCTGCGAGTTGCACGTGCATCATGGCTTCCCCGTCCACCGTAATCTCAAACAGATCGTACCGGCGATTCATCAGGTACACGCGGTCGTGAATGGTGGTCGCAAAATACAGAATTTGCCGGAACCGCTCGCGAGCCGTCGGCATGCGGCCCAATGCGAGGTGCAAATAGCGCCGCGCATTGAGCCGCGCCCGCGGTGCAAACAGGAAAAAATACAACGCGATGCCGTAGAGCACACTGCGACTCAAGGTTCTGCCCAGGCGAAGCGATAAGAACGCCATCAGCCGCAGCAAGGTGCTGCTGCCTCGCTCGCGGGCGACGATCCATTCGGCGGGCTTGCGCCGCGCGCCGCTGGGAGGATTAAACGTCATCGCGTTCGTCCTGCGCCGCCGACAGCGTGCCGGTAACAACCGGGCGATTCGCCGCGCGAATGGTGAAGCGGATCAGGCCGTTCACCGGCGCTTCATGCTCCAAGCTCAACGGATCGCCGGGGCGAACGAATTCAAGAAACTTGGCCGAGGCTATTTGCCACTTCAGAAGATCGAGCGCGCGGGCGCATTCGATGATCCGCACTGCCTCGTCCAGCAGCAGCGCACCCGGCAGGATCGGACGCCCGGGAAAGTGACCCGAATACGCTGCATGATCGGGCGGGATCTCGATCCGGCTGCGCATCGGCACGGCGCCATCGAGCTGGTTCATAACAATTCCGCTTTCAAGTGTCGATCTGCCAGGGACTGCAGCGCCTGCTGCGGCAGCTTGCCGGTTGCATTGCGCGGCAGCCGTTCGACCATGAGCAGCGGCCGCGGCAGGAACACAGGATCGATGCGTTGGCGCAATTGCTCGGTGAGCGCCGCGGCGCTCAAATGCGGCGCGACCACCGCGGCCGCCAATCGAACGACGCCGGTCGTGCCGGCCGTGTGCTGCCCGCGCAGGAAAAAGACGCCGTCGACCACCCCCGGAATGGCGTTCAACTGAGCGTTCAAATAGCCGAACGAGCTGCGCTTGCCGGCGACGTTGATCAAGTCCGCCGTCCGGCCGTGCAATAGAAATTCATCCTCGCCGGTGATCTCGATGACGTCGCACAGCGTCGTCAATTGTTCTACATGGCCGCCCTGCGCGAACGTTTGGCCGTCATTGACGCTGAGGCGCACGCCGGGCGACAGCCGCCAGGCCGCCGATCCGCCGGTGCGGCGGGTAGCGATCTGGCCGGTTTCCGTCGAGCCGTAAATTTCGACCAAGGAGGTTTGAAATTTTTCCTCGACTTCACGCGCCAGCGTTGATTCCAGCGGCGCGGTCGCCGAGACGATGAGATCGATCAGCGGCAAATCGATGCCGGACGCAAGCAAGGTGCGCAGGTGAATGGGCGTCGACACCAGCGCGCGCGGCCTGGGAACCGCCGCCAGCACCGCGCAGATATCGGCCGGATAGAACGGCCGCTCCGCGCCGAACGCGTTGCCGCTGAGCAGCGCCAGCAACACCGTCGATTCGAAGCCATACATATGCTGCGGAGGCACCGTTCCAATGAGAGTATGCGATCTTCCGTCCGACAGTCCAAGCCGCGGGGCGCCGTCGCGGACGCAGCGGGCGAGGCGACCCCACGTTTTCTTGTATGGCAGCGGCATGCCCGTCGATCCGGAGGTAAACACGATTGCGGCGAGCTGCGCACTCGGGATTTGCGGGACCTGCCACGGACCCCGGGCTGCCGGCAAGTCCCTTGGGTAATAGCTTCGCGGCAGATCGATGTCGCAGTGCTCCTCGTCCGTCAAACAGAAGGCGTCCGGTGCGAAGGATGCGAGCTGACGGATGACTTCAGGTGTGTGGGTCGACGGTAGCAGACTCACTCTGCCGGTCATAAGTGAAGCCGCGAGGCCCACCGTGAAATGGTAGCGATCGCCGCAAATATTGAGCACATGCCGGCCGGCCGGCAGGCTCTTGCCGAGCTGCGCGGCATCAGCAAGGAATTGCTGCGCGCTGATGGCGATGCCGGAGCGGCGCGCGACTACGGCGGTGGGCGACGTATGCGACAGCAGCGCGATCGTGTCCATGGTGCCTAATAGGATCTCGCGAGATAGACTCGCACCGTCGCGATGATGCCGACGGACCGCACCTGCGGAAGCACGCGGCGCCGGATTGCGTACTCGGCGGCGAACATGACTCCGACCAGCGGCAGCGTGCAGAAATTGGCGAACAAAGACCAGTAGTTTCGCGGCGCCCAGAGGAACAAACCGACCGTCACCGCGCCGATCAGCGCGAAGAATAGCGCCCATGCGGCCGTGACGCGCCGTGTGTAAAGAACTTCGCGCGCCGTCAAAGGGCCATGCAGCCGGTCGGCCAACTGCGTGCAGAACGCGACGCGGCCGGCGAATAAGGACCGGCCGAAGCCTGCCGCCAATAGAACGTTGAAGCCGCAATCCTGCAGAAGGTAAACCCAGGTAAAGTGTTTCGCGAGTACCGGCCAGTAGCGGTATAGCAGCGCAGCGAACGCAACCGCCAACAGCAGGGCCAGCAGCGGAGCGGTCCAGCGCCAGGCGAGTATCAGGCCGATCGTTATTACCGGGGCCAGCGCCAGGCCGGCGCCCAAATCGCGCGCCTGCACGGCATTGCTGTAATGCGCCAGGACTGTGTAAGCGACAATGACCACGGCGACTGCCGCGTACAGCAGCCTACGCCCCCAACTGATGCTCACTTGGTTCTCTGTGCCGCAATGTATTTCGCTAGATGCCTCAACGAACGGAAAATTTGCTGATTCTCCTGGCTGTCGGCGCGCAGCTGAATGCCGTACTGTTTGGATACGATCAGCGCCACTTCCAGAATGTCGATTGAATCCAGCCCGAGCCCCTCACCGTAGAGCGGCGCGTCCGGATCGATATCCTGTGGAGCCACTTCGAGATTCAACGCTTGCACGAACAGCGAGGCGATCTCCCGCTGTAGACCGACATCGGTCAGCGGCGCCGGCTGTTGCAAAAGCGACGCTTTGTCGGACATAGGTTGAACTTTCGATTAGGAATGTGCCGCACATTATATAGGCGCCGGCCGGTGCGGCAACTCGCGGCCGGCCGCCCTGCGGTGACCGATCGGCGTATGCTGCACGATAACATGCAGGCACCGCATCCGCCGCTGAAGGAGTACTACGCCCGTGAAACGGACCGATCAAGCTGGGTGCGCCAGCTATTCGACCGCACGGCCGGGGATTATGACCGCGTCGAGCGGGCAATGGCGTTCGGCTCAGGCTCTTGGTACCGGCGCCGGGCCTTGGCTCGGGCAGGGCTTAAGCGAGGCATGCGGGTATTGGATATTGGCGTCGGAACCGGACTTACCGCGCGTGAAGCGGCCCGGTTGGTGGGCGACGCCGGACAGGTGATCGGCGTAGATCCCAGCGCGGGGATGATCGAACGGGCCGTCGTCCCCGCCTTCGTTCAATTGCTGATCGGTAGCGCAGAGGCCATTCCATCGCCGCCGGACGCCGCGGATTTTCTGAGCATGGGATATGCGTTGCGGCATATCGGCGACTTGTCATCAGCCTTCCGGGAATTCTTCCGAGTCCTCGCTCCCGGTGGCCGCTTGTGCCTGTTGGAGATCACCGCACCCGAAGGGCGCCTGTCGCGCGCGCTGCTCAAGGCGTACATGCGCGGCGTAGTGCCATGCATGGCGCGCTGTGTGGCGCGGCACCCCGACAGCCCAACGCTAATGCGTTATTACTGGGATACGATCGAAGCCTGCGCCTCGCCTCGCTCTATCTTGTCGGCGATCCGCGAAGCGGGATTTGCGGATGTCTACCGTCATGTGGAACTCGGTATATTTTCCGAATATTGCGCGCGCAAGCCGTTATAGCAGCCGCCGCGCCGCCAATAGCGGCAGCCGCAGCAGGAATCCGCAAAACAGGCGCAAGTGCATCCACGTCAATAGCGCGTTGTCGCGCCAATAATTGAAGTGCGACACGCCGCCCTCGTCGGCGGTGAAGTAGCGCACCGGCGCGGGCAAATTGACGGGCTGTACTCCGCGCCAGCTCAACCGTACCGCCGCCTCGACATCGAAATCGAAGCGCCGCATCCACGATTGCCGGCGCATCACATCGATGAGCGCGCCGATCGGATAGACGCGAAAACCATATAGCGAGTCTTGGATGCCGGCCCACAGGGTTTCGAGATTGGCCCACCAATTCGAGATTTTTCGCCCTTTGACGCGCAGGCTCGGCGCGCTCGCGTCGAATACCGGCGTCCCCAGCACCATGGCGGCAGGCATGGCCTGCGAAGTTTGCATGAAGGCCGCAATTCGATCGGCAGGATGTTGCCCGTCGGAATCCATCGTCAATGCGTGGGTATAGCCCTGCGCTTGCGCCTCGCGCAGCCCGTGGAGCACCGCTGTGCCCTTGCCTTGATTTTTAGGAAGGACGAATACGCGCAGCGCCGGTTCCGTGGCCGCCATCGCCAACAAGCGCTCATCGGAATGGTCGGTGCTGCCGTCCACCACCACCCAAACGGGACTCCACTCGTTTAGCGCCGCGCGCACCGTCGCCACGAGCTTCGGCCCTGGGTTGTAACTCGGTATGAGCACGATATGAGTGGCGGAATGCGCGGTCATGTCTCATCCGCTCTTCAGCCAACGCGACTGCAGCGCACCCTCAAGCGCAACGCGGTAGTACCGATCGAGTTCGGCGGTGAACGCCGCCACGTCCGCGGGCGGATNNAAGCCGCACCCGGTAGGTGATCGGCAGATCGGGCCGCCGAAACAGCGGCCAACCCTTGCTCAGGTAGGGCGAATCGGTTTCGATCAGCAGTGTTTGTACCGGGACATTGGCGTGTTTGGCGATCAAGCCGACGCTGCCGACCAGCGAATTGATGGGTGAACGGATGGTGCGGGTTCCCTCGGGAAACAGCAACAGCAATGCGCCGCGCCGCAAATGCGCCACCGATTCTTTGACCATCTGCCGCGACGAATCGTTTTTGACGTAGCGCGCGAGTCTGGAGCCCGAGCCAAGAAACACGTTTCTCATCAGCTGCGATTTCATCACGCACACAAGGTTCGGGTGCCGGGTCAGTATCAGCAGGGCATCGATCAGGCAGGGGTGGTTGGGGGCCAGGATCACGGGCGGACCACCCTTCAGGGAGTCGACGGCGCGCAAATCCAAGCGATAGGTGCCGGTGAGCGACAGTGACCAGGCGTAGATGCGAAACCCCATCATGATGCCGCGCCGCCCGGCGGCGGTGCCGAGGCGTTGCGGCAACAGAAAATACATCGGTAATGCGAATGCCGACCAGGTCAGGCAAATGAGTCCCAGCAGGGAAAGCGAGCTGTAGAGCGCGAAGTACTCATAAGCTATTTTGAAGGGACGCAGCATCGGTGCGGGCGCTCAATCAGGTACTTCGACGCTGCGCGAGGACTTGCGGATCATCCAGGAAATACCGATTCCGGCAGACCAATAGCTCTTAGTCTGCACCAACGGACTGTCGGCGAATGCGGCGCCGCAGAGCGTGTCGTAGCGCAGGTACGCACCCACCCAGTAGCGGGGATAGCGCTTGGACAGGGCCGCAATGAACTGCGTGCCGGTGTAGCCGCCATCCGCCTGGTAAGCGGGTCGTGAGGCCGTTGCATACTGCGGCGCGACCGTATAGAAATAATTATCGTAGCGACGGTCCGCAAACAGCGGGCCGGCCAAGAGCCCCGCGTTCCAGCCGGCGAATCCGAACGGGTCCGCCACGTCCAACGCAAATCGCGGAGTGAACGTCCATCCAATCTCGCGCGGTGAGGCCTCGACCGTGAGGGCGGCGCGCAGCGGCATTCGTAAATCGAATTTTACCCGCGCATCGGCGCTGCGCCACAGGTGCAAATCCAACGAAGGTCCGAGTTCCACCGTGGAATAAAGGTCCGGCATGCCGTTGCGTTCGCGATCGTTGCGCACCGGTGTGGTGATGTTGGCGCTCAAATTCAACTCGATCCAATCCTGATTGAACAAAGTGCCGCGCACGCCGTCGCGATCCGCCTTTAGAAACTTGCCGTTGTAGAGCAAGTACGGGACCGGCAGTGGATAGACATGGGAGCTATCGGCGCCGCGATAATCCTCGAACGCAACGGCGCCGATTCCCAGCCCGAATTCCCATAAAGGCTCATCTTTCGCATGCACCGTCCCCGGCCCAAAGGTTGCGACAAGCAGCGCGGCGAGCAGCAGTGATACGCGGTTGGTCCCGAGCACACCAGCCATCAGGCGCTGGTCATGCATTGCGCTTCGGGACCGAAATGCGCGTCGCGGCCCGAGCGTACATTTGCGAGGAGGGTGTCGGACATCGTAAATTGGTCCCCTAGTGTCCCTGTCGGGTCAACCCGGCCGATCTTGCGCGGAAGTCTAACGTGCCGACAAACACGGGTCCAACGGCGGTAAGATATAAACCATGCACATCTTGATCGTTGAAGATGACGACGTCGCACGCGACTTTCTGGCCAAGGGCCTGCGTGCGGTGGGTCACACGGTGGATGTCGCGGGAAACGGGCTGGACGGGCTGCATATGGCCTCGTCGATCGCGGTGGACCTGGCGATCGTCGATCGGATGCTGCCGAAGCTCGACGGTCTCGCGTTGGTCCAGTCATTGCGCGCGACGGGACGCAAGATGCCGGTCTTGATCCTGAGCGCGCTCGGCGACGTCGACGATCGCATTACCGGGCTGCGCGCCGGCGGCGATGACTACCTCACCAAGCCCTATCACATGTCCGAATTGCTGGCGCGCATCGATGCGCTCGCGCGGCGCGGCGACAACGGCAGCGCGGAAGCGAACACCAAGCTCAAGCTGGCCGATCTGGAGCTGGACCGAATGACGCGGCGGGTGGTGCGTAACGGCAAGAAAATAGAACTCACCGCGCGCGAGTTCCAGCTGCTGGAATTCATGATGCGCCACAGCGGCCAAGTGGTCACCCGCACCATGCTGCTGGAGGGCGTTTGGGACTATCATTTCGACCCTCAAACCAATGTCATCGACGTGCATATCAGCCGATTGCGTCAGGCCATAGACAAGGATTTCGGCAAACCCCTGCTGCACACGGTGCGCGGCGCGGGCTACAGCTTGCGCGAAGACGAATAGTGGGTCCCGAGCAGAGGTTTCTGGGCGTACTGGATACCTCGCCGTTTCGCATTGCCATTGTCTATTCGATCGTATTCGCTTGCGGCGCCGCCGCGCTGATCGGCGCCGTGGATTTCGCCGTCTCACGGGTGGTCGACGGCAGCACCGATAATCTCATCGAAGCCGAAGTGCAGGGTTTGCGCGAGCAAGTCTTGGTTTTGTCGCGCAGCGATTTCATCGAGTTGATCGAACAGCGGTCGCAGAATCAGGATGTGCGCGGCGCGGTCTATCTGATGGTCGATCCACAGCTACGCCCGGTGGCGGGCAATGTGCCGGCTTGGCCGAAGATCGACGCCAGCCAAGGTAAATGGATTCAATTCATGGTGTCCGTGCCGTTCGGCGACGAGACCCGCGAACACGAAATGCGGGCGCAGCGGTTCCCGCTGCCGGGCGGCTATCGAATGTTGGTCGGGCACGACGTGCAGGAGCGTCAAGATGTCAAGAATCTCATGATGCGCGGTTTGATCGCCGCCGTCGTCCTGACATTGCTGTTGGGCCTGGGCGGAGGTTTTTGGATGGGCCGGCGCATTCTGGCGCAGGCGGGCGCGATCTCCGCCGTTGCCACCCAAATCATGCGCGGCGATCTGTCGCAGCGGCTCCCCGTCCGGGAGGCGGAGGACGAGATCAATACGCTGGCTCGGGAAATCAACGGCATGCTCGATAAGATCGAACAGCTCACGCTGGGCATGCGCACTGTGCTGGACAGTGCGGCTCATGACCTGCGCACGCCGCTCAATCGGCTGCAGGCGGCCGCGGAGGGCGCGATGAGCCAACTTGAATCCGGTTCGGTGGGTCGGCGCGTACTGGAGCGCGTCACCTCCGAGGTCGATCACATGCGCAGCACGCTGGACGCGCTGCTGCGCATTGCACTCGCCGAAACCGGCACTGTGGCGCGAGAGCCGGTCGACCTATCGGAATTGGTCGCCAGCCTGGTCGAACTCTACGCGCCCGTCGGCGAGGAGCGCGGCATCCGCCTGGAAAGCGCAGTGGCGCCCGGCGCGCAGGTGCAAGGCAGCCGCCAGCTATTGGCGCAGGCGCTGGCGAATTTGCTCGATAACGCGATCAAATTCACTCCGGACGGCGGGCATATCCGGGTTCTGCTGCGCAGCTCCAGCGGTGCACCGGAGGTAATTGTCGAGGATAATGGGCCAGGCATTCCGGCCGACAAGCGCGAGATCGTTCTGGGCCGGCGGGTACGGCTGGATGAAGCCCGCAAGTTTCCAGGATCGGNNGTGCGGCTGGATGAGGCGCGCAAATTCCCGGGCTCGGGACTGGGGCTGTCGCTGGTGGCGGCAGTCACCAAGCTGCACGGCGCGCGCCTGATTCTGGATGATGCCGGGCCGGGCTTACGAGTGTCACTTAAGTTTTGAGGATCACACCGATGAATCATTTTTTTGTGTGTGCGATCGGCGTGTTGACGCTCGTGGCCTGCTCGAAGGAGAGTTTCGCGGCGGCCGGGAACGCGGCTGCGGCCTCCCCGGCGCTCAGTTCCGGCGTGGATATGCAGTTCGTGGACCGCGCGGTGCGCCCTCAGGACGATTTGTACCGGTACCTAAACGGCAAATGGCTGGATACCTTTCAGATTCCCGCGGACAAGAGCGCCTATGGTGCGTTTACTTTCGTCGATGATCAGGTTCAGGAGCAGTTGAAAACGATCGTCGACCGCCTTGCGCAATCCACTGCCGGCGGCGATCCCGACGCGCAAAAAATAACCGACCTGTACGCGAGCTACATGGACGAGGCGAGCCTCGACGCGCTGGGCGCGAAGCCGCTGCAGCCGGAATTCGCGACGATCGATGCGGTCCGCAACAAGAAGGACATTCCGGCCTTGATCGCGCATTTGAATCGGACCGGCGCCGATGCGCCCTACGCCTTCGACGTCGAGCTGGATGCCCGGGATTCGACCAAGTACGCGGTCAACATCAGCCAAAGCGGCTTAGGTCTGCCGGACCGCGACTACTATTTGAATGACGACGCAAAGCTCAAGGCGGTTCGCGCAAAATATCTCGCCCACATTGAGAAGCTGCTCGGCATGGTGGGCGATAAGGACGCCCTGAAGGATGGCGCCGCGATCCTCAAGCTCGAAACCGACATGGCGCGGCTGCAGTGGACCAAAGTAGAGAACCGCGATCCCGTCAAGACGTACAACAAGACGGCGACCACCGCGCTCGATGCGCTGACGCCGGGCTACGACTGGCGGAAGTACATCGTCGACAGCGGCATCGGCGGCAAAGTTGATTACGTGATCATCAATCAGCCGAGTTACTTCGCCGGGTTGAGCAAGCTTGTCGAGGCGACTCCGCTGCCCGTTTGGAAGGCTTATTTCAAATGGCGCGCTCTATCCGCCGCCGCTCCGTATCTATCCAAGCCCTTCGTCGATGAGAGCTTCGCCTTTACAGGCACCGCGCTGCGCGGCGTTCCGCAAAACCGCCCTCGATGGAAGCGGGGTCTGGCGCTGATCGACGCCTCGATCGGCGAAGCGCTCGGCAAGCTGTACGTCGCGAAATACTTCCCGCCGCAGAACAAGGCACGCATGGAAGCACTGGTTCACAATCTTATCGAGGCCTACGCCAAAGACATCGACTCGCTCGATTGGATGGGCCCGGAGACGAAGAAGGGCGCGCATGAAAAGCTGTCGAAGATCGCGCAAAAAATCGGCTACCCGGACAAGTGGCGCGATTACAGCGCCTTGAAGATCGAGCGCAATGACCTGCTGGGCAACGTACTGCGCGCGGCCGCGTTCGAGTACCAGCGCAATATCAACAAGCTCGGGAGTCCGGTCGATCGCGGCGAATGGACGACGACGCCGCAAACCGTCAACGCATTCTACAATCCGGAGATGAATGACATTGAGTTTCCGGCCGCAATTCTTCAGCCGCCGTTCTTCAATATGAAGGCGGACGACGCGGCGAACTATGGCGGCATCGGCGCCGTCATCGGGCATGAGATCAGCCATGGATTCGACGATCAGGGCAGCCAGTTCGACGCCGACGGCAACCTGCATGACTGGTTTACCCAGGAGGACCACGCCAGGTTTTCCGCCAAGATCCAGGCATTGGTCGCTCAGTACGACGCCTATGAGCCGGTGCCCGGCTACCATGTCAACGGCGAGCTCACCCTGGGCGAGAATATCGCCGACAACTCAGGCTTGGCGATCGCCTACAATGCCTACAAACTGTCGCTCGCGGGGAAGCCCTCACCGAGGATCGACGGGCTCACCGGCGAGCAGCGTTTCTTCCTGAGTTGGGTGCAGGTCTGGCGCGGCAAGGTGCGCGAGCCCGAGGCGATCCGGCGCATCAAGGCCGACCCGCATTCGCCGCCGAACGTGCGCGGCAGCGCGGTGATCCTCAATCAGGCCGGTTTCTATTCGGCTTTCGGCGTCAAGCAGGGCGACAAGATGTACGTGGCGCCGCAGAAGCGTGTCTCCATCTGGTAAATGCGTTATCGCGGCTATGGGCCGAGAATTTCGGCCGTCGCGCGCTTTAGGATCTCGACAATGCGCTGTTGCTCCTGGCGCGAGCTGTCCGATTTATCGCCCAACGCCGACTTAAGGTCACGCCGCGCGCGCAGCAGTTCCTTGCAACCGCGGCGCTCCTGTCCGGTGGTGGAATCTTCGGCGCTTTCCTCCGCGCGAAGCGCGCGGCGTACGCGTTCCATTCGCGCGCCGACGCGCCCGAATTGCGCAAATAGAGAATCGACATCGGCGCGGTTCTCCTCCAAGTGCCGGCGGCCCGCGTCCGTAATGTGGTAGAGCTTTCGAGTACCGTCCGTCTCGATGGTGGCGTGGCCGATTTCCTCGAGGTACGTGAGCGCCGGATAAACCATGCCGGGACTCGGTACATAGAACCCTTTGCTGCGCTCATCCAGAGCCCGGATGATTTCGTAGCCATGATGCGGCTTTTCGGCGAGCAGCCCCAAGATAAGGAGCTGTAAGTCCACCGACGCCAATTTGCGGCCCATGCCGAAGCCATGACCGCCCATGCCGCCGCCGTCCATGAATCCTTTGCCGAAGTGGCCGACCCCGCGGCTTCCATGGTGTCTAGCAAAAAAATGACCGAAATGTGGATGCATAGGGCCTGATGATCCATTGTAAAACATATCTTAAGATATATATATCGTACGATGGTGTCAATCTCTATGCCGCGCCGGAGATTTGGTGTTCGCGCACTGCCTGAATAAACCGGACTTAACATTGACACCTCGTGACTCGCGCCGCAAAATACGCGGCTCATTTTGAGGAGGGGTACCCAAGCGGCCAACGGGGGCAGACTGTAAATCTGCTGGCTTATGCCTTCGTAGGTTCGAATCCTACCCCCTCCACCAGCTGGGCGAGGGTACGGTGCCATTGGCTTTCGGCGTGCGTGTATGCGGGTGTAGTTCAATGGTAGAACGTCAGCCTTCCAAGCTGATCACGTGGGTTCGATTCCCATCACCCGCTCCACAAGTGGATGCGGCCCACGTAGCTCAGTTGGTAGAGCACGTCCTTGGTAAGGACGAGGTCAGCGGTTCGATCCCGCTCGTGGGCTCCAGTTTTTAATATTTAAGGGGTACATCGTGTCGAAGGGGAAGTTTGAGCGAACCAAGCCGCACGTGAACGTGGGGACGATAGGGCATGTGGATCACGGCAAGACGACCTTGACGGCGGCCTTAACGAAGGTGATGGCGGAGAAGTTTGGCGGGGAGTTCAAGGCCTACGACCAGATTGACAAGGCCCCCGAGGAGCGTGCGCGGGGGATTACGATAGCGACCGCGCACGTGGAGTACCAGAGCGCGGCGCGCCACTACGCGCACGTGGACTGTCCGGGGCACGCGGACTATGTGAAGAACATGATCACGGGAGCCGCCCAGATGGACGGAGCGATCCTGGTGGTCTCGGCGGCCGATGGGCCGATGCCCCAGACACGGGAGCACATATTGTTGGCCCGCCAGGTGGGGGTGCCGTACATCGTGGTGTACCTGAACAAGGCGGACATGGTGGACGATGCGGAGTTACTCGAGCTGGTGGAGCTGGAGGTGCGGGATCTGCTGACGTTGTACAAGTTTCCCGGGGATAAGACCCCGATCATCACCGGCTCTGCGTTAAAGGCGCTGGAGGGGGATGGGGGGAAGATCGGAGTGCCCTCGGTGCTGGAGCTAGTGAAGGCGCTGGATGAGTACATCCCGGTGCCGAAGCGGGCGGTAGAGGGAGCGTTTTTGATGCCGGTGGAGGATGTGTTCTCCATCGCCGGTCGCGGCACGGTGGTGACGGGGCGCATTGAGCGCGGGATCGTCAAGGTGAACGATGAGGTGGAGATTGTGGGGATCCGGGCGACGCAGAAGACCACCTGCACGGGGGTGGAGATGTTTCGCAAGCTCTTGGATGAGGGGCAGGCGGGGGACAACGTGGGGGTGCTGCTGCGGGGCACGAAGCGCGAGGAAGTGGAACGGGGCCAGGTGTTGTGCAAGCCGGGGAGCATCAATCCGCACACCAAGTTTGAGGCCGAGGTGTACGTGCTGACGAAGGAAGAGGGCGGGCGGCACACGCCGTTTTTCAAAGGCTACCGGCCGCAGTTTTATTTTCGCACCACGGATGTGACGGGGGCGGTGGAGTTGCCGGAGGGCACGGAGATGGTGATGCCGGGGGACAACATCAAGATCGTGGTGGAGCTGATCGCCCCGATTGCGATGGAGCAGGGGCTGCGCTTTGCCATCCGCGAGGGCGGTAAAACCGTGGGTGCAGGGGTTGTAGCCAAGGTGATCGCGTGATCGGTGCGACTAAGACGGTCGGCGCCGGCGTGGTTGCCAAGGTCATTGCGTAGCATCGTTGCTTAACAAATACAGGGCAGTAGCTCAATTGGCAGAGCGGCGGTCTCCAAAACCGCAGGTTGGGGGTTCGATTCCCTCCTGCCCTGCCACCGAAGCGGGCCTGTAGATCAACGGCAAGTAAACATGGCTGAAGTGCAAACACCGGCGGGCGCGTCGGGAAAAGATACCGCGCTCGTGACGCTGTCGATCGTTGCAGTCCTTGCCGGGATTGTCGCGTTTTACTGGTACGACGAGCTGGCGCTGCCGTTGCGAGTTGCAATGGTGATCGCGGGTCTCGCCGTCGGAGCGGGACTCGCCTGGTTTAGCTGGTACGGCCGCGAGTTCTGGCAGTTCGCGATTGCCGCCCGCATCGAGCTGCGCAAAGTGGTGTGGCCGGAGCGCGAGGAGACGATCAAGACCACGTACGTGGTGTTTATTTTCGCGATTGCGATGGGCGTGTTTTTTTTCGGACTCGACTGGGTTCTTACCTGGATGACCCGCTTTTTGGGCGGCCAATCCGGCTAGCGGTCGCGGAGCTATTTTATGTCCTTGCGTTGGTATGTGGTTCATGCCTACTCGAACTTCGAGCACAAAGTCTCCGAGTCGCTCAAGGAGCGAGTCAAACGCGCCGGTTTGGAGGCGAAGTTCGGCGAGATATTGGTGCCGACCGAAGAAGTGGTCGAAATGCGCGACGGCCAAAAGCGCAAGTCCGACCGCAAGTTTTTCCCGGGTTATGTCCTTGTGCAGATGGAAATGGACGAAGACACCTGGCACTTGGTGAAGGAAGTACCGAAGGTGCTGGGCTTCATCGGCGGCACCAGCGACAAGCCTGCGGCCATAACCGACAAAGAGGCGATGTCGATACTGCGCCGCGTGGAAGAGGGTGTGGACAAGCCGAAGCCCAAGGTGCTGTTCGAGCCCGGCGAGGTGGTGCGAGTGACCGACGGTCCGTTCAACGACTTCAACGGAGTGGTCGAGTCCGTGAATTACGAAAAGAACCGGCTGCAGGTGGCGGTGCAGATACTCGGGCGCTCGACGCCCGTGGAATTGGATTTCTCGCAGGTCGAGAAAGGTTAATTTGTTTCTACGCGGGGAGCTGTTCGTAAGAGCAGCGCTTGCACCCACAGGAGTTTAGACAATGGCAAAGAAGGTTACTGGTTATATCAAGCTGCAGATCCCTGCGGGCCAGGCGAATCCTAGTCCGCCGGTTGGCCCCGCCTTGGGCCAGCAGGGCGTGAACATCATGGAGTTCTGCAAGGCGTTCAATGCTCAGACGCAAGCCTTGGAGAAGGGGCTGCCGACCCCGGTCGTGATCACGGTGTACAGCGACCGCAGCTTCACCTTCATCATGAAGACGCCGCCCGCATCGGTGCTGATCCGCAAAGCCATCGGAATTGCGAAAGGCAGCGCGACACCCAACACCGCCAAGGTGGGCAAGGTCTCGCGCAAGCAGCTCGAGGACATCGCCAAGATGAAAATGCCCGATTTGACCGCGGCCGACCTGGATGCTGCCGTGCGCACCATTGCGGGCAGCGCGCGCAGCATGGGTGTCGACGTGGAGGGACTCTAAAATGGCGGCGACCGTCAAGCGAACCAAGGCCTGGAGGGACAAACTGCCGCCGGGCAAGTCGTACGGAATCGACGATGCGCTCAAGCTGGTCAAGGAATTTGCGACCGCGAAATTCAATGAGTCCGTGGACGTGTCCGTCAATTTGGGCGTCGATGCGACCAAGTCTGACCAGCAGGTCCGCGGCTCGACGGTGATGCCGCATGGCACGGGTAAGACCGTGCGTGTGGCGGTGTTCACGCAGGGCAAGAATGCCGATGCCGCCAAAGCGGCGGGCGCCGATATCGTCGGATTCGAGGACTTGGCCGAAAAGGTCAAGGCCGGTCAGATCGATTTCGACGTCGTGATCGCGAGTCCCGACGCCATGCGGATCGTCGGTCAGCTCGGCCAGATCTTAGGCCCCCGCGGGCTCATGCCGAATCCGAAAGTGGGCACGGTGACGCCGGATGTCGCGGGCGCGGTGAAGAACGCGAAATCCGGCCAAGTGCGCTACCGCACCGACAAGGCAGGGATCGTGCACGCGCAGATCGGCCGCGCGAGCTTCGAGCCCAACGCGCTCAAGGAAAACCTGCTGGCGCTGGTGACGGATCTGCAGAAGATCAAGCCGGCCACCTCGAAGGGCATTTATCTGAAGAAGGTGACTGTGTCCTCGACCATGGGTCCGGGCGTCACGGTCGATCAATCGAGTTTGGGGCTCGTCAAGGCTTAGAACTATTGGAAGCCGAGATTTTTTTGGAATTGATGGAGGGCTGCGCAGGTCGTGGGACCGAACGCAACCACCGTCGAAGACCGCAGGCGGGCAAGGGCCCTTAAAGATCTAGGCCTGCGCAGATGGTGGGACCGGAATCAGGAATTTCCTGGTGAAGGTCGCACCAAATGAGTACGAGAGTACTCAAGGGTGGGTAGGAGCGACTTGCAGCTCCTGCCTTGTGTGACGCTTCTTACCGGGGGACCTAAATGGCACTCAAGTTAGAAGAGAAGAAAGTTGTGGTGGCGGAGGTCAACGCGGTCGCGGCGAAAGCCCTGTCCGTGGTTGGCGCCGAGAACCGTGGCTTGACGGTCACGCAGATGACCGACCTGCGCGCGAAAGCGCGTAAGGAAGGCGTGTACCTGCGTATCGTCAAGAACACTCTCGCGCGTAAGGCCGTTGCCGGCACCGCTTTCGAGTGCATTTCTCCGGCGCTGAAAGGACCCATTGTTCTGGCATTCTCCAACGACGATCCGGGCGCGGCCGCGCGCATCGTCAAGGCGTTTGCGAAGGACAACGACAAACTGGTGACGACGCTCGTGTCTTTGGGCGGGCAATTGCTCAAGCCTCAGGATATCGAGCGCGTGGCGTTATTGCCCACGCGCGCGCAGGCGCTGTCGAAACTGTTGGGTGTGCTCAAGGCGCCGATTGCAAAGTTCGTTGGCACGTTGGCTGCTCCCAACTCGAAGTTGGTCCGGACGCTGGCAGCCGTTCTTGAGGCAAAAAAGAGCGGCGCGGCGCAGGTGGCGGCGAAATAAACCTGATTCGGGTCGAAAGACCTCATTAGCAATTTGGAGATGATCATGGCTGTTAGTAAAGATGAAATCCTCGATGCGATTTCCAAGATGTCCGTCATGGAAGTGGTCGAGCTGATTTCCGACATGGAAAAGAAGTTCAACGTCACGGCGGCTGCCCCGGTGGCGGCGGTTGCTGCGGCGGGCGGCGGCGCGGCTGCTCCGGCTGCGGAAGCGCAGACCGAGTTCACCGTGACCATGACCGAGTTCGGCGCCAATAAAGTGGGCGTCATCAAGGTCATTCGCGAGATCACGGGCCTGGGGTTAAAAGAGGCGAAGGATTTGGTCGAAGGCGCCCCTTCGACCGTCAAGGAAGGCATTCCGAAGGCGGATGCCGATGCGATCAAGAAGAAGCTCGAGGACGCCGGCGCAAAGGCTGCTATCAAGTAGTGATTATTGTCGATACGCGCGGTTCGATGGCTGTCGTGAAATTCACGACCGTCATCGGCTGCGCTCTTGATTTTGATGATGATTTCCGCGCGTAGCGCCTGTTGAGACTGGAGACTGCACACATGGCTTATTCGTTCACCGAAAAGAAGCGCATTCGTAAGAACTTTGGCAAACGCCCGAGCATCCTCGGCACGCCGTACTTGCTGGCGATCCAGCTGGATTCGTACCGGCGGTTCTTGCAGGCGGATGTTGCGGAATCCAAGCGCGCGGAAATCGGCTTGCACGCGGCTTTCGACAGCGTGTTTCCTATTTCCAGTTATTCCGGCAACGCGACGCTTGAATACGTGAGTTATCGATTGGGCGAACCGGTTTTCGACGTCAAGGAATGTCAGCTGCGCGGCTTGACCTACGCGGCGCCGCTGCGCGTCAAAGTGCGCCTCGTCGTGCTCGACAAGGAAGCGAGCGGCGCGAAGAAGCCCGTCAAGGACGTGCGCGAGCAGGAAGTCTATTTGGGAGAGCTGCCGCTCATGACCGAGAACGGCACGTTCATCATCAACGGCACCGAACGCGTCATCGTGTCGCAGCTGCATCGCAGTCCGGGGGTGTTCTTCGATCACGACCGCGGCAAGACTCACTCTTCGGGCAAATTATTGTTCTCCGCGCGAATCATTCCGTATCGCGGCTCGTGGCTGGATTTCGAATTCGACCCGAAGGACTGTGTGTTCGCGCGCATTGACCGGCGCCGCAAGCTCCCCGTGACCATCATCCTGCGCGCGCTCGGGCTGACGGAGGAGCAGGTGCTCGATATGTTCTTCGAAAAGAACGTATTCCATCTGTCGAAGAAGGATATTGAATTCGAGATCATCCCGCAGCGCTTGCGCGGCGAGACGGCGTCCTTCGAGATCCGCGTCGGCAAGAAGGTCATCGTCGAGGAAGGCCGGCGCATCACGGCGCGTCATGTGCGCGACCTCGAAGAGGCGAACGTCAAGCGCCTCCCCGTCCCGACCGAATATCTGCAGGGCAAGATTCTGGCGCACGACATCGTCAACACCGAAACCGGGGAGATCCTGGCAAAGGCCAATGAGATTCTGACCGTGCCCACTACGGCCAAGCTCATTGAAAACGGCATCACGGAAATTCGCACGCTGTTCGTCAACGATTTGGACCGCGGGCCGTACATCTCGGACACGCTGCGCATCGATCCGACCAAGACCCGGCTGGAAGCGCTGGTGGAGATCTACCGCATGATGCGCCCGGGCGAGCCGCCGACGAAGGATGCCGCCGAGAACCTGTTTCAGAACCTGTTCTTCAACGGCGAGCGTTACGATTTGTCGCCGGTCGGGCGCATGAAATTCAACCGCCGCGTGGGCCGCGAGGCGATCACGGGCTCCGGCGTGCTCAGCAAAGAAGACATCATCGAGGTGATGAAAACCCTGATCGACATCCGCAACGGCAACGGCCATGTGGACGATATCGATCACTTGGGAAACCGCCGGGTGCGCAGTGTCGGTGAAATGGCCGAGAATGCCTTCCGCATCGGCTTGGTGCGCGTCGAGCGCGCGGTCAAGGAACGCCTGGCCATCGCCGAGAGCGAGCCGATCATGCCCCAGGAGATGATCAATGCGAAGCCGGTGGCGGCGGCCGTGAAGGAATTCTTCGGCTCCTCGCAGCTCTCGCAGTTCATGGATCAGAACAATCCGCTGTCCGAAGTCACCCACAAGCGCCGCGTATCTGCATTGGGCCCAGGCGGTCTGACGCGCGAACGCGCGGGATTCGAGGTGCGCGACGTGCATCCGACGCATTACGGCCGGGTGTGCCCGATCGAAACGCCGGAAGGCCCGAACATCGGTTTGATCAACTCGCTGGCGGTGTACGCCCGCACCAACGATTATGGGTTCTTGGAGACTCCGTATCGCCGAGTGTCTAACGGCAAGGTGACCGATAAGATCGATTATCTGTCCGCGATCGAAGAAGGCCAGTACGTAATCGCGCAGGCGAATGCGACGCTGAACGAAAAGGGCGAGTTCACCGACGATCTGATTTCCTGCCGCACGCAGAATGAATTCACGTTGTCGGCGCCCGCCAAGATCGACTTCATGGACGTCAGCCCGAAGCAGATCGTGTCGGTGGCGGCGTCCCTGATTCCGTTCCTGGAGCACGACGACGCGAACCGCGCGCTCATGGGCTCGAACATGCAGCGCCAGGCGGTGCCTTTGATCCAGTCCGACGCACCCCTGGTGGGCACGGGCATGGAGGATGTCGTCGCCCGCGACTCCGGAGCGGTCGTCATCGCCCGCCGCCCAGGTGTTGTCGAGCAGATCGATGGCACCCGGATCGTCATCCGGGCCACGGAGGAAAGCGATCCCACCAAGCCTGGCGTCGATATCTACCGCCTCTCGAAGTTCCAGCGGTCCAACCAGAACACCTGCATCAACCAGCGACCCCTGGTTCGGGTCGGAGACAAGATCGTCGCCGGCGATATCATCGCCGACGGACCTTCGACGGACCTGGGCGAGCTGGCGCTCGGCCGCAACGCTCTCGTCGCGTTCATGCCCTGGAACGGCTACAACTTCGAGGACTCGATCCTGATCTCCGAGCGGATCGTGCGCGATGACGTCTTCACCTCGATCCACATCGAGGAATTCGAGGTCATGGCCCGCGACACCAAGCTCGGACCCGAGGAGATCACCAGGGATATCCCCAACGTCGGCGAGGAGGCTCTGCGCAACCTCGACGAGGCGGGCATCGTCGCCATCGGCGCCGAGGTCCTTCCAGGCGATATTCTCGTCGGCAAGGTGACGCCAAAGGGCGAAAGCCCAATGACGCCCGAGGAGAAGCTCCTGCGCGCCATCTTCGGCGAAAAGGCGTCGGACGTTCGCGACACCTCGTTGCGCCTGCCCCCCGGCGTCGCCGGCACGGTGGTGGAGGTCAGGGTCTTCAATCGCCACGGCGTCGACAAGGACGAGCGGGCGCTGGCGATCGAACGCGAGGAAATCGACCGGCTGGGAAAGGACCGCGACGACGAATTCGCGATCCTCAACCGCAACATGACCGCCCGCCTGCGCGAACTCCTGATTGGCCGGGGGGCGGTTTCGGGCCCCAAGGGCCTGGGGCGCGGCGAGATCACGCAAGCCAAGCTCGATGAAATCTCACCGGGCCTGTGGTGGCAGATCGCCGTCGACGACGAGAAGGCGATGGGCGAACTGGGGGCCATGCGCCGGCTCTTCGACGACGCGCGAAAGCGTCTGGATCGACGCTTCGAGGACAAGGTCGATAAGCTCCAGCGCGGCGATGAATTGCCGCCGGGCGTGATGAAGATGGTCAAGGTCTTCGTCGCCGTGAAGCGCAAGCTTCAGCCGGGCGACAAGATGGCCGGCCGTCACGGGAACAAGGGCGTCATCTCCAAGATCCTGCCGATCGAGGATATGCCCCACCTGGAAGACGGCACTCCGGTGGATGTCGTGCTCAATCCCCTGGGCGTGCCTTCGCGGATGAACGTCGGCCAGATCTTCGAGACCCACCTCGGCTGGGCCTGCGCGGGCTTGGGACGGCAGATCGCCGCCCTCCTCGAAGCCTGGCTCGCCGGCGGACAGAAGAAGGCTCTCGTCGATCATTTGCGGAGCATCTATGGCAAGGATCAGGTCCTCCCCGATGACGAGGACGAGCTGATGGAGTTGGCGCGCAACCTCTCCAAGGGCGTTCCGATCGCCACGCCGGTCTTCGATGGCGCCCATATCAAGGACATCGAGAACCTTCTGGAGTCCGCGGGGTTGAGCCGGACGGGACAAGTCAAGCTTCACGACGGCCAGACCGGCGAGGAGTTCAAGCGCGAGGTGACCGTCGGCTACATCTACATGCT
>PKXS01000005.1:0-1835 GCA_003132425.1 Gammaproteobacteria bacterium
GTCTGCGGCGGCAGCTCATCGAGGCTTCGGCCCAGGACTTCATGCGCAAGCCGGTTGGCGAGCGCGATGTCCTCCAGGGTCACTTCGATGTACTCGATCACGGTTCCGCCCCGGCGCAGCGTTTTGATCTCTCGTTGATGCTGGCGGAGCAACGCGATCGCCTCGATCAGCGTGAGATACTTTGCGTGATCGCGCCGCATCCGCGTGCGATCATCGAGGAACGTCAAGTCCTCGGCGTAAGGATTCACCACGGCGAGCGGTCGCAGCAGCCGTTGCGCATTCTGGTGGCGCTGGCGGATCGATTCGGCATCACTGGTTGCGACGAGCCCGGCGAGCGTGCGCCCGGAGCGCTGCCGCGCCAAGATTCGCCGCGTCTGCTCGCGGCTCTCGTTGATCGTGAGCACCAGACACCGATTCACCAGTTCTTCGTCTACGTCGATCGCCGTGGTGGTCAAGAACAACATGACCGGACCTTCCACTCGGTACTGCTGCGTCACCAGCATCCCCGTCGCCGGGTCCTTGCCGGTGCTCGCGATGGTCAGTTCTCCCTGCGATTGCAGCACTTTCAGCGCATACGCGGCCTGTCGCACGCCTTCTTCCTCGGCGATCGCGAGGATGCGATGTTTTAAGTCCGTCTCACCTAGGTAAAAAAGCGATTGTCCGGTCATCGCCGAGTAGTGCACGCGATCCTCTGCCGGCACCAGCGCGAGCACGGTGTCCATCAACAGGGATTTCCCCGCCGCGCTGGTCGATTGGATTAACACCGCCAAGGGCGTGCTGAGTTTGCGGCTGATGCAAGCGAGATACGCGACCAGTGCGTTATGGGGTTCGCCGACCAGGCCCACACGCTCCACATCGGCCATGATCCGCTCGATAAGGTTCTCATCGCGCAAGAACGCAAGCGCCTCTTGAGTCTGCGCTGCCGTCATCGTCGCCGGTGCCAGCACCGGCGATTCGGCCGCCTTCGCGCGTTCCTCGATGAGTTGTTCGAGTTTCAGCAGCAGCCGGCCGAGATCGCGTTGGAGGATATGTTCCTCCACGCGTAGTTCGCCGGCCGCGCTCTTGGCGAACACCTGGCGCTGTTTCGCTTGATAGAGATCCAGCGTATCGACGTGCAGCGCGGCGCCATCCGGCGCTGCGGACCCTGGATCCACAGACGCAGCGATCAATGTCACCAGCACATTGACCTTCAGCGCCTCGGTTAACTGCGTCGGCAACCCTCGCACCCGATAGCGCCGCTCGCCGAACGCGAGTACCAGCTGGCGCTCGCCGACCTGCGGTTCTGGTTCCGGCGCAGGCATCGCCGCGGCGGGCGGCTCCGGTAAGGTCGGCGAGGATTCGACCTCAACTCCCACATCAACGGCTGCGCACGAAGAGGCGGCTAAGGGAAGAACGTCGGCAATGAAGGCTGCACGCTCGATGGTGTCGCTTGGCGACTCGTCGTGGATCACATTCACCGTGCTGACGTTACTCGCTACGCTCACTGCGTGCGTGAGCGCCGGCTTCGCACCCTGACCTAACCACTGCGCACTGCGGATCACCACGCCCAACGACTTCTCGGCCGGTTTCACCGTGCAGGCATAGGCATTCGCGTCCATGCCCTTCGGGAACAAGAGTCGGAAGCAGTCGAGGCCTTCGGCGGTGAGTCGCTTCGCTACCACCTCGGCGCCGCGATCACCGGCCTCGTCACGATCGAAGGCGATCAAGATACGCTGAGCACCGCAGGATTTCAGGGCTGCAAGCAGCTCATCCGTCATGCCGTTGACGCCGTAGCAGCTCGTGACGTTGCGATACCCCGCTGCCCAGAACGTCAGCGCATCGATCAGCGCCTCGCA
>PKXS01000005.1:1902-3781 GCA_003132425.1 Gammaproteobacteria bacterium
CGCTGCAACGCGGTGCTCATCTCCGCGCCGGCTTTGTATTGCTTCGGGGCGAGCCGATACGCGAGCGTGCGATTCGCATAACCCAACCGGAAGTGCTCGATCAGTTCCATGCTCCCAAGACCCCGTTTCTCCAGGTACTCCAGCGCCTCGGGGCTCGATTTCAGCGTCGTGTGATAAAAGTCGATCACCTGATTGAGTAATTCTTGATCGCCGGTGGCGAGCGAGAAGGACTGTGCCGTTCGCAGCTTGCCGGCCGAGAGTTTGACGGCCGTCGGCAGCGTGTCCGTCGAGGCGGCAGCCGCTAAGGCAGGATGCTGTTTGGCGAGCAACTCACACGCGTGCCGGAAGCTCACTTTGTGCGTGCGCATCACCCAGTCGATCACGCTGCCGCCGGCATCACAGCCAAAGCAATGCCACAGGTTCGTTTTCGGGGAGACGATGCAGCTCGGGGTATCGTCCCCCTCATGCCACGGGCAGCGGCAGGCCAGGTCCTTGCCCTGCGAGATGAGTTTCACGCCTTGTGCCTCGATCAGCCGCGCCAGACTCACCTCGCGCTTCAAGCGTTCCAGCGCCTCATCCGGGATGCGTGCCATCGGGGTTCTCCCAAAAACCTGTCAAGAGGGTTTTGCAAAAAATGTGGGTTGATTCTTGGTACGTCGTAATGTACATTCGTTGTACATGCACAGTCAAGCACTCCCCCAAACCGGCTTTACCATCTCAGGCGTCTCCACTGCCCCGGAACGCCCGATGCCCAAGCGCAAAGCCCCAGAAGCCGCCACCTTCGGCCAACGCCTCGTGGCGCTGCGCAAAGCCGCCGCCATGACCCAGCAGGAACTCGCCGATGAAGTCGGCGTCTCGCGCCGCATGCTCGCCTACTACGAAGGCCAGAGTGAGCATCCGCCCACGACGCTCCTGCCCGCACTCGCGCAGGCGTTGCACGTCAGCACCGATGAGTTGCTGGGGTTGGCACCGACGCCGAAGCCCAATGGGCGGGTGCGCGATAACCGCATGCAGCGCCGCTTACAACAGATTGCCACCTTGCCGCCGGAGGAACGCCGACAGATCATGCAACTCGTCGATGCGTTCATCGAACGCGGCCAACTCAAGCGCCGCAGCGGCAGTCAAGCCACTAGCGGCTAAGGGTAAGAAGCCATGAGCATGACAGATGACGTATTGATCGAGACCTTGAAGTCCTTGCCAGCCCAGCAGCGGGCGGAAGTCGAGGACTTCGTGGAGTTCCTGGCCGCCAAGGCCAAAAAGCGCGCGGCATGGGGCCGGCTGCTGGCCATTGCGCCGGCATTGGAAGCAGCAGGCGTTGAAGCGATGAGTGAGGAAGAGGTCGCCGCCGAGATCAAGGCGGCACGCGCCGAGCGGCGCGCACGGATGCAAGCGGCGGAACCGGGTGCGGATCGTTCTTGATACCAACGTGGTGCTCTCGGCGCTGTTGTGGCGCGGCACCCCGTATCGGCTGCTCGAGGCGATTGGGCAGCGTTCCAGCACGCAGCTCTACAGCAGCACCGCGCTGCTCGAAGAGCTGACCGACGTACTCACCCGGCCATCCGCCACCAAGCGCCTCGCACTCATCGATAAGACAGCAGCCACGGTGCTCGCCGATTACGTCGAGGTCATTGAACTCATCGCGCCCACCACCGTGCCGCGGGTCGTGCCCGGCGATATCGACGATGATCAAGTCATCGCCGCCGCCGTGGCCGCGCAGGCCGACCTGATCGTCTCCGGTGACCGCAAGCATCTGCTGCCGCTCGGTAGTCATGCCGGCATCGCCATCGTCGATGTGGCGGAGGCATTGCGGCTCATCAGCATTGAGTAACTAACCACCACCTGGTTTGGTACAAAGAGCAGCCGGCCGTCTATCCTGCAC
>PKXS01000063.1:0-4470 GCA_003132425.1 Gammaproteobacteria bacterium
TACTGGCGCGAGCATTACGATCTGGACGCGAAGCTGCAGCGCGAATGGAATACCCTGGGTCCGAAGCTACAGGGCAAGCTGCATATCTATGTCGGTTCGGACGACACGTACTTCCTCAACGACGCCGTCTATCTCGTGGAGGACTTTCTGAAGCAGACCGGCACACCCGGCCACGGCGTTCCCTACGAGGGCAAAGTGACGTACGGCCCCCGCGCAGAGCATTGCTGGAATGGCGATCCCGCCAAGCCAAACTGGTACACCCGCCTCCACTATGACCAGATGTACGTCCCGCAGATCATGGATCGCATCCAGAAGACAGCCCCGCCGGGTGCCGACCTGACCAGCTGGCGATACTAATCACTGTTTCGCACGGACGCGCCAACACCATGCAGCGATTTTACGGCAGTTGATGCAGAGTGGTGTTGAACAAGAAGCGACCGCTGAACGTCGTAACATCGCCGGCCTTCTTTCCCACCAGCGGTTGCAATCGCGCCGACAACGGTTTGTTCCACTTCCATGCCAGCGACGCCACATCGCCGAAGATGCGCGCCAGCTGATCGACACTGATGTCGCCGGGGTAGGGAATCGTATCGAGACCCGTACCGCAAACCGCAGAGTAAGCAAGCAACGAATCGGTGGTGATGGTCCCTTCGGCCCAACGCCGCGCCAATACCTTGTCTTCCAGTACAGGAACCATGAGGCCGGAATATCCAATCTGCTTGACCGGAACGGCCTTGACCGCGGTGGTGATGATGAGAGCCGCCGTCATGGTCCCGCTCGATCCGAATTTCGCGCCCGTGTACGTTTCTATTGCCGCGCCGATGGATACATCGCCGAGCGGGGCCGGCGTGGGATCGACGCCCATGAAGGTCCATCCGGTCGACGCTGCCACCTGATTGCCGACGGATTCGGCTTCCCTAGCGTGTACCGTCAATTGTTTGGTGAGTTCCGCGACCGAGCCATTGAAATCCCCGTGCGTACGCGCGAAGACCTCTTGAACGACGTTCGCTCCCTCGAAACCAATGGAGAACTGCCTGCCCGCGCCGGTGTGATAAGTCCCCGGGTAGAACGGTCCATAGGGCTTCACCATGGCGGTCGCCGTGAAGTTGAAATTTCCGTGGCTCGGCGGCCCATGATCGGTCAGGTAGCGTACCAGCGCCGCGCTTTCGCGGATGACCTTCCAATGAATTCCATCTTCAGCGGCAATGATGCTGTTCGCCTGAAGATTGGGCAGTGTTGACAGCGCTTTCTCGAGCAAACGCATGACGTGCGGGTCGTCCGAGTCGCGCATCATCGCCGGCCCAACGCTTGGAATGAACCCTTCCTTGGCCGATAGATCGTCAAAGGCTTTCAAGAACCGAAGGGCCTCAGCATCGGATTGCCCGCTGATGAGTTCTCCGAGTGGCTGGGTCACGATGCGAATGGTTTCGGTCTCGTATCCTCGTTGCGTAAATTCGCGCTCCGCGGCATGCAGGACAGTCAGTGCGTCGGCAATCTGCCGGTCGAAGGTGGCCGGGTCGAGACGCACGAATGCGGTAATCGCCCGGACTTTGGGCTTCGTAGAGGAGGTTTGCGCCTGAATGGTCGCTGCAATCGAGAGCAGCACGAACGCAGCTACCAAGCACATTCGACGATGTATCACGGCTCGTCCTCTTGTTATCTTTATATGAGACCGACGTGATCATACTACCCGCGGGACTGATCAAAGGACAGAGCTATCTCGAGCGGACTAGGGCTGCTCGCACAACGGTGCGCCGGCCTTCGACAGGAATCGCAAGCATTGAATCAAACCCTCGAATCGGATTGTCGAGACTTGAACTTATCGGTGCGGCGATTCCGCTGAATGCCGATGCAGGTGTGCCAGGAGCCTTTAGCTCGAAAGTCGTAGGTTCAAATCTCAGCGCGGCGCGAGAAGCGCCGCTGGATTTCGCCCACGAAGCCGCGCCGGAAGAGCGTTACGCATACTACGAAGATGACGCCGAGAATCACGGAGACCCAGGCGCCCACCAAGTCAGAGAGGTACTCCTGGAGCGTGACGACGATGTTCGCTCCGACCACCGGCCCGAGAAAGGTCCCGGTGCCACCCAGTAAGGTCATGAGAATCACCTCCCCGGAAGTTCCTTGACTCACATCCGAGAGCGTGACGAAACCCAGGACCAACGCCTTAAGGGAGCCGGCCAGCCCGGAGATACTCGCTGACAGCACGAAGGCCGCGAGTTTGTAGCGGTTTACCTCATACCCAAGAGAAATGGCGCGCGGCTCGTTCGCGCGGATCGCCTTGAGCACTTGGCCGAAGGGCGAGTGCACGATGCGATGTATGAGGAAATACGCTGCGGCAAACACTGCGAGTACGAAGTAGTACATCGTCGCGTCGCGACCCAGGTCAATCATCCCGAGGACGCTGCCCCTGGGTATGCCTTGCAGGCCATTCTCGCCGCCCGTGAACTGCGCCTGCAGACACACGAAGTACACCAGCTGGGCCAATGCCAAGGTGATCATCGCGAAATAAATACCCTGACGACGCACTGCGATCGCGCCTATCACAAGGCCGAGCAGCATGGCGACCGCAACACCGGCGAGTATCCCCTCGATAGTTCCCCAACCGTGGACCGCCACCAGCCATCCGGTGACGTAAGCCGACGACCCGAAATAGGCGGCGTGACCGAAGGAGAGCATCTTGGTGTAGCCGAGCAGCAAATTGAATGCACAGGCAAACATCGAATAGCACAGCAGCTTCATCAGAAATACCGGATAGAGGCCGAGGATTGGTGCGACCAGGGCCAGGATCGCAAGGCAGACATACACGACGGTGCGGGCACGCATCCGGTTACTCTCTGCCGAACAACCCAGTGGGCCGCCAGATCAACACCACGGCCATAATGACGAAGACCACGATATTCGATGCTTCGGGATAAATGACCTTGGTCAGCCCTTCGATGAGTCCGAGCGCGAGGCCGCTGACGATGGCGCCCATGATCGACCCCATGCCGCCAATGACCACTACCGCAAAGACCACGATAACGAGCGATGAGCCCATGAGGGGACTCACCTGAATCACGGGCGCCGCAAGTACGCCTGCCAGAGCCGCGAGTCCCACGCCTGCTCCATACGTACTCATGACCATAAGTGGAACGTTGATGCCCAGAGCCTGCACCAGCGGGGCATTCTCGGTAGCCGCCCGCAGCATCGCTCCTAGGCGTGTGCGCTCGATCAATACCCAGGTCGTGCCACACACCGTCAAGGAAGCAAGCACCGCCCACGCCCGATAGATCGGCAGCACCATGAAACCGAGGTTAAGCCCTCCCTGAAGCAATGCCGGTACTGGATAGGACTTGCCGGAAGCGCCGAAAAGACCGCGCATGACCCCCTCCGCGATCAACGCGATGCCGAACGTCAAGAGCAGACCGTACAGAGGATCGAGCTGATACAGATGCCGCAGAAACAAGCGCTCGATGAGGATCCCTAGAAGTCCCACAGCCAGCGGCGCGAGGATCAGCGCACACCAGTAGTTCACACCGAAGAATTGCAGGCCGATGTACGCAGCAAACGCACCGAGCATATAGAAGGCCCCATGCGCGAAATTGACGACCCCGAGGAGCCCAAAGATGACGGCGAGACCGAGACTTAGAAGCGCATAGAACGCTCCATTGACCAGTCCCAGCATGAGCTGGCCGAGAATCGCAGACAGCGGCACTCCGAATACGGTCATCGCAGTGCAACTGCCTGCGGGCGCACGTTCACGCGGCAAGTTTACTTTTTGGCCAGAGCACAGGATGGGTCCGGTTGCGACCCGTCGGCTTCCTCACCCGACATGACCTTGATCACCTTGTAATAATCCCACGGGTACTTTGACTCCGCGGGGGTCTTCACCTGCATGACGTACATGGTATGGACCATTAATCCATCGGCGCGAATGTAGCCATTCTTGGTGAACATGTCGTTGATCTTGGCCTTCTTCAGTTCCGCCATGACCAAATCGGGATCCGTCGATTTGACGGTCTTAACCGCCTTCAGGTACTGCATCGTGGCCGAATAGTACGCGGCCTGATTCATGGTCGGTTCTCGGTTCGTCTTCGCGAAAAAACGCTTGCCGAATTCGCGCGTTTCGGCATTCAGGTCCCAGTACCAGCCGGTCGTCAGGTACAGACCCTGCGCCGTCTGCAGCGTCAGGCTGTGTATGTCGCTGATGAAGGCCAGAAGCGCCGCCGGCTTCATGGTCTTGGTGATACCAAATTCGTTGGCTGCCTTGAGCGAGTTCGAGAAGTCGGTTCCGGCGTTCGCGAGTCCCAGGACTTGCGCGCCGGAGGCCTGCGCTTGCAGCAGGAAGGACGAGAAATCAGTGGTGCCCAGGGGCACGCGTACCGCGCCCACTACCTTGCCGCCGTTGGCGGTCACGACACGCGCGGCTGCTTCCTGCAGCTGCGTACCGAACGCGTAATCGGCGGTCAGGAAAAACCAGCTCTTACCGCC
>PKXS01000063.1:4499-4703 GCA_003132425.1 Gammaproteobacteria bacterium
TGTTTGACGATCGCGTTCGCCGTGCCGTTGCCCAGTGCCGTCGTGTCATAGGCGTAGTGCACCGTGTAGGCCGTGCAATCGGCGCCGGTCAGCGAGGCGCCAGCCGCCCCGATGGCAATAAACGGTACTTTTTTCGCGGCGGCTACCTTGGCCATGGCGATGCTTACACCGGTATTGGACCCACCCAGGAGCATATTCAGGCCA
>PKXS01000121.1 GCA_003132425.1 Gammaproteobacteria bacterium
ACTCGGGCCGTTCGGTCATCGTCGTGGGACCGACTTTGCGGCTGCATCAGTGCGGATTGCCGAAGAAGATGGCGCTGGAGTTGTTCAAGCCGTTCATTTTCTCGAAGCTGCAACTGCGCGGCGAAGCCTCGACCATCAAGGCGGCAAAGCGCTTGGTGGAGCGCGAGGGCCCGGAGGTGTGGGACATCCTCGAGGAGGTAATCCGCGAGCATCCGGTGCTGTTGAATCGCGCGCCGACCTTGCACCGCCTCGGCATCCAGGCNNCGGGGACCAGATGGCCGTGCACGTGCCGCTGTCGATCGAGGCGCAGCTCGAAGCGCGCGCGCTGATGATGTCGTCGAACAACATTCTTTCGCCCGCCAACGGCGACCCGATCATCGTACCGTCGCAGGACGTGGTGTTGGGTCTTTACTACATGACCCGGGAGCGCGTGGGCGCGAAAGGCGACGGCATGGCGTTCAGCGACGTCGCCGAAGTGCATCGTGCCTACGAGAGCCGCAATATCGATTTGCAGGCCAAGGTGAAGGTGCGCCTGTCCGAGTACATCCGCGATGCCAAAGGGCAGCTGGTGCAGAACATTCGAGTGGTCGACACCACGGCGGGCCGGGCATTGCTGTCGGAGATCCTGCCGCACGGGCTTTCCTTCGATGCCATCAACCAGGACATGACCAAGAAGACCATTTCCGCAACGATCAACGCGTGCTATCGCACCGTGGGCCTGAAGGAAACCGTCGTGTTTGCCGACCAGCTGATGTACACCGGCTTCCATTACGCGACCCTCGCCGGCGTGTCGATCGGCGTGGACGATATGGTGGTGCCGCAGCAGAAGACCAAGATTCTGGCGACCGCGGACAAAGAGGTGAAGGAAATCCAGGAGCAATACTCCTCGGGACTAGTCACCAACGGCGAGCGCTACAACAAGGTGGTCGACATCTGGTCGCGCACCAACGATCAAGTGGCCAAGGCGATGATGGAGAAGCTCGGCACCGATGAGGTGACCGATGCCAAGGGCAACAAGGTTCGTCAGAAGTCCTTCAATTCGATCTTCATGATGGCGGATTCCGGCGCGCGCGGTTCGGCGGCGCAGATTCGCCAGCTTGCCGGCATGCGCGGTTTGATGGCGAAACCGGACGGTTCGATTATCGAAACGCCGATCACGGCGAATTTCCGTGAGGGCCTGAACGTGTTGCAGTACTTCATCTCCACTCACGGCGCCCGCAAGGGCTTGGCCGATACGGCCCTGAAGACCGCGAACTCCGGCTATCTCACCCGGCGCTTGGTGGACGTGGCGCAGGATTTGGTGGTCACTGAGATCGACTGCGGCACGGTGAACGGCCTGTCGATCACGCCGATCGTCGAAGGCGGCGATGTGGTGGAGGGCTTGGGCGAGCGCGTGCTCGGCCGCGTGGTCTCCGAGGATGTGGCGGTGGCAGCCAGCGGCGAAGTGCTAGTCAAGGCCGGCGTGTTGATCGACGAGAAGTTGGTCAAGCTGCTGGAGAAGATGGGCGTCGACCAGGTCATGGTGCGCTCTCCCATCACCTGCGAGACCCGCTACGGCGTGTGCGCGCAATGCTACGGCCGAGACCTTGGCCGCGGGCATCGCATCAACATCGGCGAAGCGGTGGGTGTCATCGCGGCGCAATCGATCGGCGAGCCGGGAACGCAGCTCACGATGCGTACCTTCCACGTCGGCGGCGCGGCCTCGCGAGCGGCAGCGGCCAACGGTGTCGAGGTCAAGTCCAAGGGCACCATACGTTTGCACAACATCAAGACGGTGCGTCACGAGAGGGGACACTTGGTTGCGGTGTCGCGCTCCGGCGAGTTGGGCGTGGTCGATGAATTCGGCCGCGAGCGCGAGCGCTACAAGATTCCGTACGGCGCCACCATCACCGTGAACGATGCGGACGTGGTCGCGGCCGGGCAGTCGGTGGCGAATTGGGATCCGCATACTCATCCGGTGGTCACCGAAGTCGCCGGCATGATCAAGTTCTCCGATTTCGTCGACGGCATCACCGTGACGACCCAGGTGGACGATGTGACCGGCCTCACCAGCACCGTGGTGCTGGATCCGAAGCAGCGCGGTTCCGGCGGCAAGGATTTGCGCCCCGTGGTGCGTTTGACCAATGCCAAGGGCAAAGAGGTTACCTTCGCCAATACCGACATTCCGGCGGTTTATGCGTTGCCTGCGGGCGCGATCGTCAGCCTGGAGGACGGCTCGAAGGTATCGGTGGGCGATGTCATCGCGCGCATCCCGCAGGAGTCCTCGAAGACCCGCGATATCACGGGCGGCTTGCCGCGCGTGGCGGACTTGTTCGAGGCGCGCAAGCCGAAGGATTCCGCGATTCTCGCAGAGCGCAGCGGCACGGTCAGCTTCGGCAAGGAGACCAAGGGCAAGCGCCGTCTGATCATCACCAACGAGCAGACCGAGAAGTACGAAGAGCTGATTCCGAAATGGCGCCATCTCAACGTGTTCGAAGGCGAGCAGGTGGAGAAGGGCGAGGTCATCGCGGACGGCGAGCCGAACCCGCACGACATTCTGCGCTTGCAGGGAGTCGAGGCGCTGGCGAACTACTTGGTCCGTGAAATTCAGGACGTGTACCGCCTGCAGGGCGTGAAAATCAACGACAAGCACATCGAAGTCATCGTGCGGCAGATGCTGCGCAAGATAGAAGTGCTGGATGCCGGCGATTCGGCGTTGCTGCGCGGCGAGCAGATGGATCGAGGCAGACTCCTGGATGTCATTGCCAAGCAAAAGAGCGACGGCAAGAACCAGTCTACTTGGGAACCGCTGTTGCTGGGCATTACGAAAGCGTCATTGGCAACGGAATCCTTCATCTCGGCGGCTTCGTTCCAGGAGACCACCCGTGTCCTTACCGAGGCCGCGGTGCGCGGGCTCAAGGACGATTTGCGCGGTTTGAAGGAGAACGTGATCGTCGGTCGGCTGATTCCGGCGGGAACCGGCTTCGCCTATCATGCGCGGCGCCGACGGGCTTCGGACGACAGCCGCCGCCGCAGCTTCATGGACGTGAGCGGCGGCATCAGCGAGGCAGACGACGCAGCAGTACCGGCGGGGGACACAGAAGCGGCTGAATAAAAATGTCGACGAATAATTTCGACGTCAAGCGAATGCGGGCGGCGGTGGCAACATCGATTCACGCGCATTGGCGGCTTTTTCTGGCCGAAGGAATCGTCCTGATGCTCTTGGGTGCGGCGGCCATCGTGCTCCCGCCGATAGCCACCATCGCGGTGGAGATCATTATCGGTTGGTTGTTGCTGGTCAGCGGTATCGTCGGCCTGATCACGACATTCTGGATGCGGCGCGCGCCCGGGTTCTGGTGGTCGCTGCTCTCGGCCATCCTTGGGATCGCCGCCGGCGTCGTGCTGCTGCATTGGCCGCTGAGCGGAACCCTATCGCTCACCTTGGTCCTGACCGTGTTTCTGGTGATCGAAGGCGTCGCGTCGATCATGTACGCGCTCGAGCATAGGCGCGAGCTCTCCGGTCGGTGGGGCATGATGCTCATCAGCGGCGTCGTCGACCTCTTCCTGGCAGGCTTGATATTCCTCGGTCTCCCCGCCACCGCGGCCTGGGCAATCGGCTTACTGGTGGGCATCAACTTGGTATTCGGCGGCGCGGCGCTGATCGCCATGGCTGTGCATGCCCGCAGCGGCGAACCGCGCGCCGGTTAACCCGCGCTAGCATCGCGGGCCCGAATGATGGTAGAAATACTCCGGTGACCGAGCCGGTGCCGCAGGACTCGCAGACCCCGAATTCGCGCCGCGCCACGCTGGTGGCGCTCGCCGTCGTGCTATTGCTGGTCTTCGGCGGACTGTTCCTGGTGCGCGCCTTGCGCCACATGGCGCAGATTCAAGATTGCGCGATATCGGGCCGCTCCAACTGCACTCCCATCGATACTTCGCCGTCGGGCAACTGATGTCGCCGACTTAGGGAGCGACGCCGTCCAGCACCTCCGTGCAGGCCATTCGCAGCGTGCCGTTGTCATTGAACACCAGCCCGTTGAAGCGCAGAACACCGCCGACGGCCGGCGCTGTGGAGGTGAGCATCTGAGTGCCGCTGTCCGCGTAGACGACGACGCTGCCGGGAGTCTGCAGCAACGTGGTCTGACCTTGCAGTTGAGCAAGAATCGGGAACAGATCGTAACCGGCCAGCGCAACCATGTAAGTGGTAAAGCCGCCGTCGCTGGATATCCCGGTGACCGTGCCGTTGATGATTTGCGGAATCAAGGTGACGGTAGCCGCCGACACGTAGTTAGGGGCATCGGGGAACGTCGGATCATGGGTGGTAACGTAAGCGTTCTGGCCGGCGACCATGTTCGCGGCATTGAAGTCGGCGTGGAATGGAAGATTCTGCAGGTTCGCAAATTGGGCCGATGTTTGGAATAAGGCGCTGCCCAGGGAGAAGAACATTTCGCCGAGCTCGTTGCCGATGTCGGACTCCCCGGGACCGTTTAATCCCGCGAACAGCTGGCCCTGTTCTTCGACGCCCATGTCGGACAGCGCTTGGTCACCCGCACCGACATACAGCAGCGGCCCCCGCCACGTCGTCACATTCACCGGCTCCGCGTCCGCAACGACAACACGCGTGGCGAGGAGCGATCCGTCCACTTGAATCGCCGCGTCCATATCCACGGGCAAGCCGGCGGCGAGCGCGGAAAAGCCGGCAACGCCCTGAAACACGGTACTGCCGCTGGTGCTGATGGACCAGGAGAGACCATCGGAGGCTTGCACATTGAAACTGCTTGCGGTGGCGCTGACAGAGGTTATCAGCCCCTCGAGGTTGGTCTGCTTGCCATTGCCGCTGTTGGTTGGGTCCGCCGCCACGGAAGCCGCGCTGAGATTGAAGGTCGGCGTGATGGAATAGGGGATCAGCTGACCGCCGGCAGCGACTCGGAATCGCCGTTCAGGTGCATGAATTCCGGGCTCTGCGACGCGGCAAGTACGCTGACTGTTTTCCCCGCGGTGTCGGTCAAGGTGATGCCGGTGAAGCTAAGATTGAATTGAGCGAGTCGATCATTCGCGGTGCTCGACACCAGCACAGTGAGCGAACTCATCGCCTCGGGCGGCGGGCCCATTCCCGAGGGTGGCGCCGATCCTGAGGACGGCATTGATTTCCACCGCAGCCGCCGATCAACAGGCCAAGGACAGCCCACGGCAACAGCCGAGATATCGGGAACGGCCGGTATTGCGATTCGCTCGTACGGCACCTTCATCCTGAATGAACCGCTTGAACGCGCGTGCTTGGAGCGCGCAAGCCAGCCAACCATCAAAAAAGCAAATTTCTCAGCGCATTATCGTTCGATTCCAACGCGCAGCGCAACGCCTTTTCGCCGCACTACTTGGGGTCGTCGGTCTCGGCGCTGGGCGCCGATGGGTCCTCGGCTTCGAGCCCCACCGTGGCGAGAACCCCATCGGCCCTCTGCAGCACTTCGCGCGCGTAATCCCAATGGATGGCGACGGTGGTGTCGCCCACTGCGGCGCGCAGCAGGTCGGAAAACTGATCCAGATTTGGCTCAAAACTCTGCCCTTGCGCATCGACCGGCGGGTGCGCTTCGAGCAGCAATTCGCCGTCGACCCACGCCACCTTCACCGGCTCATTGATGAGACGCACCGGCGTACCGACGGGGATCATCGGAAATAGCTCCGCTACGTCGTCCGGATACATGCGAATGCAGCCGTGCGTCACCGCAAGTCCGACGGCGATCGGGTTGTTCGTGCCGTGAATCAAATAGGTGCCGTTACCTGCGGCCAGCCGCATGGCATATTCTCCGAGGGGATTGTCGGGTCCCGGCGGTACGCTCGCGGGCAGCGGATCGCCGTTCTGCACATGCTCCTTGCGGACCGATTCCGGCGGGTACCACGTCGGATCCTTCTGCTTCGAGATCACATGGGTGAGCCCCAGCGGCGTGCGCCAATCCATTTTGCCGATGCTGACCGGATAAGTGATGACCTCGCGGGGACCGCTGCGCTTCGGCTTCGGGTAGTAGTAGAGCCGGTGTTCAGGCAGATTGACGACGATGCCTTCGCGCGGCCCGGGCGGCAGAATATGACGGCCTGGAACCACGAGCTTCTTGCCCGCGCCGGGCAGCCAGGGATCCACTCCCGGATTGACCCGAATCAGCTCCTCGGAACCCAGGCTGTACTTTCGCGCGAGGTCGTATAGGGTGTCCTCGTAGACCGTCTCCACGGTTTGGTCCTCGCCGACCACGGAGTCCGTATCGCTCGATAATGTGTAGGTGGTCGCCCGGGCATACTGTGGGCTTGCGAGTGCCAGCAGAAAAATAAACGCGGCTGCCGTAGGTCGATGCATTCCGGGATTTTAGCCTACTTGACGCTGCCCCAATCCGGGAAAGTGCGCAATGCGTCAACAAAATTGTGAATGACGTCAGTGTGGGCATCCTCCTGCCAGCCGCCGGGCTCGGGGTTCTTGAACAGATCGCGCGGACGTCCGAGCTCGTCGATCGAGTAGAGCGTAAAATTCAGAGCGGCCCGCGCTTCACCGGCCAACGAGGATGACCCGACGGCTTTCGCGTAAAGCGCAAGCACCGCGCCGTAAGTCGAGTTTACGCCGCCCCAGGCCTCCTTATCCTCATCCTGTTCGTGACAAACGGTGACGCCGAATTCTGCGTGAGTGAAATTCCTGCGAACGAATTTGATCAACGTGGTGGAATCGGCGCGCCAGTCCGGGTCGAGCGATTGCCTGTTCTCGAGCAAGTAGCGTGCAAGGTTCAGCGGCGCCCATGCGGTACGATTGGTGGGCGTCTCGTGATCCTCGAAGAACTGGGCAAATAAGGCGCCGTCCGCCGCGGCGCTTGGCACTTGAAAACGCTTGATCCATTTCCACAGCGATTCGCGAGGCGCCGCGAATTCTGTGTAGCCATGCGAGAGCAGCACGTCATAAAGCCGCAGAATATAGCTCATGTTCCCTGAGACGGGACCCCGGGCCTCGCCGCTGCGGTAGTCGGCGCGAAACGGCCAGGGCGAATGGGAGGCGTCGCCTTGCTGCTGATTCGCCGCGAGAACACGAGCGTTGTGCACTCCTTGCTCCAAGTACCGGCGCTCGCCGGCCGCCTCGAACAACAGCGCCAGCGCGTAACCGGCGATGCCGCCTTTGTCGGGCTCGATTTCATACGGACGATCGCCTTGCGAGCCGCAGTCGGCTGGTTGGGGGAACTGCTCTCGCGAGCCGGTCGAGCGCGTAAACGCCGGATACTTGCCGGTTTTCGGCGTGAGCGCTTCGTTCAACAGATAATCGCCCATGCAGCACGCGGTCTTCAGGAAGGCCGGTTCGCTCTTGTCGCGCAGGTCATAAAATTTGAGGTAGGAGAGAATCCCCATCCCGCTCTGCGTTGCCGGGATCGTGTCCGTGCGATCGGCATGCGGGACCCAATCGCCGTCCAGAAAGGTAACGTAGGCGAAGCGCGGATAACCGTGGTCCGACGGGCACCGCTGGTAGAAATACATTTCTCGCTCCAGGGCGGCGGCCCAAGAGGTCCAGGGCCCCAGGTGACCGAGGGCATCGAAGATTGCGGTATGGCCGGCAATAACGACCGGCGCAGGCGTACGAACCGGCACCGCTTCCTACCGGGTGCCTGAGGGCGGCTTTTCCACGATGCCGCCCTTCATGACGAACGAGACGCGCTCGACGACGGTGATGTCGTCGAGGGGAGAGCCGGGGACCGCGACGATGTCGGCGAAATAACCCGGCTTCAGTTCGCCGATCTGGCCTTCCCATCCGAGCAGCTTTGCGCCGTTGATCATGTCGGCCTGGAGCACGGCCAAGGGCTTCATTCCATACTTCACCATCAGCTCAAACTCATGCGCCTGCGTCCCATGGGGGAACGGGCCGACATCCGAGCCGACTGCAAACGGAATACCGGCCGCGATCTGCCGCTTGAATTCTTTGATCTTGTACTCGAGCTGCGCACGCTCGCGCTCGGCTGCGGCCGTCGATTGGCGCGCGAAATATTCGAATATCGTGAAGGTCGGAACGGCCGGAATGCGCTTGTCCTTCATGATCCGCATGGTCTCCTCGCTGAGCTGCGTCGCATGGTCGATGGAGGCTACGCCCGCCTGTGCGGCATAGAGCGTGCCGGGTTCACCCATGGCATGCACCGCGACCACGGTGCCCAGCCGGGCGGCTTCTTCGACCGCCGCGCTCAGCTGCGCGGCGGTAAATTGATACGGCGTGTGCAGCACGCCGTCGCTCATTTTATCCGGACCCGTCTCATAGATTTTCACGAAGTCCGATCCCTGCTTGTGCTGCCTGCGGATCGCGGCAACGAGCTCATCCGAGCTATTGGCATAGGTGGCATTCGACAGGACGTGCTGCGCGGGATTGAAGCCATTGGCGTCCTCGTGTCCGCCGAGAATGTCGATGGCGTTGCCGCAGATGCGCAGCCGGGGTCCGGGCACCAGGCCCCGGTTGATGGCGTCCCGCACGGCGGTGTCGGCAGATCCCGCGCCTTCGGTGCCCATGTCTCGTTCTGCGGTGAAGCCCGCCATGAGGTCGTCCCTTGCCGCGAGCAGGGCCTGAATGGTCCGCTGCGGCACTGACTCTTCGACGGTCTGGAGGTCTTCGGCGCCGGGGTGCAGAAACAGATGCACATGCGCGTCGATGAGTCCCGGCAGCAGCGTGGCGCCACCGAGGTCGATGACCTCGGCTCCGGCCGGGCGCCGCACCGAAGAGCCTACCGCCGTGATGCGCTCGCCCTCGACCAGGATCTCTCCCGGAGTGACGATCCTCCCGGAATCGACTTCAAGCAGATGCGCGGCATGCAGGACGATGGGATGTCCGGCGGTCGATTGGGCCATCGCGGCGGGCCAATATGCCGCCACGGTCAGTAGCAGCGCGCAGCTGCCCGCATAGTGCGCTTTTACCATCACGCCTCCTCAAAGGCTCGAGCATAAGGGTGCCGGCGCGAAATGCCCAGCATGGAGTCGCCCCGTCACGCACTCATTAGCAATTCCTCAGCAAAAAATCAGCCATTCGCGGGGAATCATCAGGCGCTCAAGTGCACGTCCGACGTATGGTTCCGACCCGCAGAGGGAGGTATTGGCATGAGTATCGACGATCTTTTGTTCATCATCATCATAGGCGGCACCGTACTGTCGGGCGCCTACCTGAGAGCCGAATATGTCTCGTGGCGCAGATACAAGGCCGCGGAGCGACGCAGACAGGCCAGCTTGGCTAGGTTGTATGAAACATAGAATATTAACGTGGCGCGGCGCTGTTAAGTCCTTTCGTGTTTCTCTGAGCGCGCTGGTCTTCGCGGTGGGATTGACAGGCTGCCATGGAGGAGGCAGCGGCTGCTTCTTCTGCGAACCCTTGGCCGCCACGCTTGGCGGTACTTTAACCGGTCTGGTCGGCTCCCGGCTCACGCTGCAAAACAACTCGGCTCCCCTCGGTCAGTTCAATGGTCCGGCGGCGAACGGCACCGGCATCGCATTCGGCGTTGCAAATTTTAATACGAGCTATGACGTCACTGTTGGAACGCAGCCGACGAACCCGTCGCAAACCTGCGTCGTTGCGAATGGAACGGGGACGATCTCCGGCAATTCGGATATCACGAACATTGCGGTGACCTGCACCACCAATCCACCGCGCTTTGTTTATGTTGCCAATGGCGGCTCGGACAACATCTCGGGCTACACCGTCGATGCCGCGAGCGGCACCTTGGCTGCGATCGCAGGCTCACCCTTTGCTGCAGGAAACCTTCCGGTAGCTATCGCGGTTGATCCTACGGGCAGCTACGCCTATGTTGCGAATCAAGCGGAGGCGACTATTTCTGCCTTTACGATCGATCGCACGAGCGGCGCGCTGACGGCAGTCGGCGGCTCGCCGTTTCCGAGCGGCCCCGCCCCCACCTCCGCGGCTATCGATCCGTCGAGCTCATTTGTTTATGTGACCAGCGGCAACGCGGGCACGGTCGCGGTCTACGCGATCGGTGCCGGCGGGGCGCTCAGGGCGGTGGCCGGTTCTCCGTTTGCGGCCGGCGCGTTACCCTCGTCGGTGACGGTGTCCCCGCTGGACGATTACGCCTATGTTGCAAACCAATCGGACGGTACCGTCTCGATCTTCGGCATCAACAGCGATGGCTCATTGACCGCTGCCAGCGGCTCACCGGTCGCGGCCGGCACCGGTCCGCGTGCTGTGGCCATTGATCCCTCAGGTCAATATGTGTATGTGGCAAATGCGTCCTCGAATTCTCTTTCCGCTTACGGCACTAATCCAGGGCCGCTGACGGCCTTGAGCGCGTCGCCCTATCCGACGGGCAATAGCCCCAGTTCCGTCGCTGTCGATCCGCTGGATAATTTTGTCTACGTCGCCGACCAGGGATCGAATGAGATGTCAGGCTATTCTCTTGGCGCCGGCGGAGCCTTAACTGCGCTCGCCGGCTCACCGTTTGCAGCCGGCGGCGGCCCCTCGGCCGCGGCAGTCGATCCCGCGGGCAACTTCCTCTACGTCGCGAACGCGGTTTCAGGCAATGTTTCCGTCTTTGCTATCGAGGCCGGCACCGGTGCGCTGTCGGCGGTAAGCGGCTCCCCATACGCCGCCGGCACACTGCCAGCGGCCATCGCCATCAGCGATTAGCGGCCTGTAGTAGTCGATAGCGCTTGTCGGCGCACCGTCCTGCGGGCATGCTCGACGGGAGGATTTACGACACAGGCTGACAATGACAATTCAAACGGCGCGCCCCCTGAGGCGCATCCTCGGACTGAGCTTTGGTGTGGCGATTGTTTTTGGCACGATGGTCGGCGTAGGCATCCTGCGCCTGCCCGGCTCGGTAGCGGCAGCCCTCGGAGATCGCACGCTCATCGTGGTTTTCTGGGTTCTAGGCGGCGTTTATACGCTCATGGGCGCCGTGGCGGTCGCTGAGCTGGCGGCCATGCTGCCGGTGACGGGCGGATTTCGCGTCTACGCGCAGCGTGCCTTCGGCGAGCGTATCGGTTTTGCGGTCGGCTGGTGCGATTGGCTCAACCAAGCGACCACCCTCGCCTATGTGGCGGTCACCGCGATCGCGTTTCTCGCGGTCCTATGGCCGGCCGCGGCGCTATACCCGCGCGCGGCTGCCATAGCGATTATCGCCGCGTTCACCGGCATTCATTGGATGGGCCTGCGGATCGGCAGCACGCTCACGACCGTCATCAGCGCGGCGATCGGCCTCATGCTGATGATTCTAGTCGCCGCGTGCTTTCTCTCTGCGCCCGTCGTCGAGCCCAGGGTGCCGCCGCTCCCGACGACGGCCGCTTCGCTGCCGTTGCTGTCGATGGGGATGCTGTTCGCGCTCGTGACGGCGATGCGCTCGATATTGACGGCATTCGACGGCTGGTATGCGCCGATCTATATGGCCGAGGAAAACACCGATCCTGTCCGCACGTTGCCGCGGGCCATCATCGGCGGCGCGGCACTGGTCGCCGTGCTCTACTTGATGATCAATTTAGCGATGCTCCACGTATTGCCGCTGTCGGTACTGGCCGCCTCGCAGCTACCGGCCGCGGACGCGGCGCGTGTCGTGCTGCCGCGGGGCGGCGCGGAGCTTGTCACCGTGATCTCGTTGCTCACGGTACTCAGTCTGCTCAACAATGTGATGCTGGGCGCGCCGCGCGTGCTGTACGCGATCGGCCGGGACGGCTTGTTCACCGCGAAGGCGGCGGTCGTGAGCGACGGCGGCACGCCGCGCACCTCGCTCGCGCTGACGAGCGTCGTTGTCGCCGTCCTGATCCTGACCGGGACCTTCGAGCAGATCGTCGCGCTGTTCGCGGTACTGTTCCTGGTTTATTACGTGTCGGCCTTTCTGGCGGTGTTCGTGCTGCGCTATCGGGAGCCCGATCTTCAGCGGCCGTACAGAGCCTTTGGCTACCCGCTCACGACGGCCGTCGTGCTCGTCAGCTCGGTCGCGTTTCTCGTTGCCGCGATCGCCGACGATCCGCGCTCCGGCGTAATCGCGGCGGTGTTCTTGGCGGCCTGCGCGCCCGCGTATTCCTGGTCGGCGCGCCGCCGCCGAATCGCAACCGGCGGCCAATAGCGCCGGCCTATCCTTGCGCGCTGCGCTCGCGGGCGATGGCCCGACATCCGATATCCCGCCGGTATTGCACCAAGCTCCAGTGAATCGCATGCACCAGTGCATAGGCTTGAGTTTGAGCGGCGCCGACGGTTGCGCCCAAGCCGACGGTGCACAGGACTCGTCCGCCGGCCGTCAGCACCTGGGATCCTTGGCTCTGAGTACCGGCATGAAAGACCTTTCCCGGCAGCAGCGCCGCGGCATCGAGGCCGCTGATGGGGTCGCCTTTGCGGTAGTTCTCCGGATAGCCGCCGGCCGCCATGACGACGCCGAGCGCGGCCCGGGGATCCCAGCGAGCATGAATCTCATCGAGCGTGCCCTTAAGTGCCGCATCGCAGAGCGCGATGAGATCGCTTTGCAGCCGCATCAAAATGGCTTGGGCCTCGGGGTCGCCGAATCGACAATTGAACTCGAGCACGTTGAGTGTGCCGTCATCCGCGATCATGAGGCCCGCGTATAGGAATCCCAAGTAGGGATTGCCGTCCTGGCGCAGCCCGCGCAAGGTGGGTTCGATGACCTCGCGCATGATGCGCTCGCGCAGCGCCGGCGCGGCGAGCGGGGCGGGCGAGTAGGCCCCCATCCCGCCGGTATTCGGTCCCTGATCGCCGTCGTCGCGGCGCTTGTGGTCTTGCGAGGTGGCGAGCGGCAAGACTTGTTGATCGGCGGCGATCACGATGAAGCTGAGTTCTTCGCCGCGCAGAAACTCTTCGATCACAATGGTTTTTCCCGCGGCGCCGAAGCTGCCCGCGAGCATCCCGGTGGCCGTGTCAATCGCAAACTGGTGCGTGTCGCATATGACGACCCCCTTGCCGGCGGCCAGCCCATCGGCCTTGACCACGAGGGGTAGGCGTTGTGCTCTGATGTAGTCGGGATCGAAATCCGCGCCAGTGAACGTCGCATAGCTTGCGGTCGGTATGTGGTAGCGCCGCAGAAAGTCCTTCGTGAATGCTTTCGAACCTTCCAACCGCGCCGCCGCCCGCGTGGGCCCAAAGCAACGCAGCTGGGCGGCGGCGAAGCGATCGACAATGCCGGCCACGAGCGGTCCCTCCGGACCCACGATCGTCAGATCGATGCACTCGCGCTGCGCAAAGCGCAGCAACGCGTCGATGTCGTCCGCTGCGATGTCGACGTTGCTGACAGCGGGCTCGAGGGCCGTGCCGGCATTGCCGGGCGCAACGTACACATGCCGCACGAGCGATGAATGCGCGCATTTCCAAGCCAGTGCGTGCTCCCGGCCGCCGCCGCCGACGATCAAGACCTTCAAGGAAAATTCGCCTTACGAGTCAGACCGGCTCCTAATGCCGAAAGTGGCGCAAGCCGGTGAACACCATCGCGATGCCATGCTCATCGGCGGCCGCGATCACCTCGGCGTCCCGCTTCGAGCCTCCCGGTTGAATCACCGACTTGATGCCGAATTTAGCAAGCACATCGAGCCCATCGCGGAACGGAAAGAATGCATCGGATGCGATGGCCGCGGACTGCATCGACAACCCCGCGTCCTCGGCCTTCATTGCAGCGATTTTGCTGCTGATCACCCGACTCATTTGGCCGGCGCCGATGCCCACCGTCGCCAAGTCCTTCACGCAGACGATGGCGTTCGATTTGACATATTTTGCGATTCGCCACGCGAACAACAGATCCTCGAGTTCGCCCGGCGCCGGCGCTCGCTTGGTCACCGCACGCAGGTCCTGCGTCCGCAGCAAATCCTCGTCGCGCGTTTGCACCAGCAGTCCTCCCGCGACACTTTTATATTCCAGCAGGTGCGCGACCGGCTTGGTGAGATCGCCGGTCTGCAGCACGCGCACGTTGTCCTTGGCGGCCAACAAGAGCCTCGCGTCGTTCGACACGCCGGGGGCGAGGATCACCTCGACAAATTGCCTTTCTAAAATTTCCCGTGCGGCTGCGGCATCCAGTTCGCGATTGAAGGCAATGATCCCGCCGAAGGCGGAAGCGGGATCGGTGCGATAGGCGCGGCCGTAGGCCTCCGCGAGGTTGTCCGCCATCGCGGCGCCGCAGGGGTTGGCATGCTTGACGATGACGCACGCAGCCCCTTTGAACTGACGCACGCATTCCACCGCCGTATCGCCGTCCGCAACGTTGTTGTACGAAAGGTCTTTGCCCTGGACTTGCCTGGCCCGTGTCACCGAGGCGCCGATGGCGCGCGGATCGGCGTAGTAGGCGGCCGACTGGTGCGGGTTCTCGCCGTATCGCAGATCAAGGTGCTTGCGAAACGAGAGGTTCAAATCGTCCGGAAAGGTCGGCGCGGTTCCGCCGATCGCGCCGGTGAAGTATGCGGACACCATGGCGTCGTATTGCGCCGTGTGCGCGAAGGCCTTGGCGGCGAGTTTCTTGCGTATCACGCTGTCGGTGCTGCCCTGATTGACCGCCAATTCGTCGAGCAGGCTTCGATAATCCGAAGGGTCGACCACGACGGTCACCGAGGCGTGATTCTTGGCCGCAGCACGTACCATGGCCGGACCGCCGATATCGATATTCTCGACGGCGTCGTCGTAGGTGCAATCGGGCCGCGCCACGGTCGCCGCGAAGGGGTACAGATTCACCGCCAATAAGTCGATCGGCTCTATGTCATGCGCGCGCATCACCGCTTCGTCGATGCCGCGGCGTCCCAACAGGCCGCCGTGGATCTTCGGATGCAGGGTTTTTACCCGGCCGCCCATGATTTCCGGAAAACCGGTGTGCTCGGCGACCTCTTTGACCGCAATACCATGACGCACCAGAAGCTTCGCGGTGCCCCCGGTCGAGAGCAGCTCGATGCCGCGTTCCTTTAGTTCGCGGGCAAATTCGACGATGCCGGTCTTGTCGGAAACGCTGAGAAGCGCGCGGCGTACGGGCGTGAGCAATGCGGCTTACTCGCTGATGCCGAACTCTTTGAGTTTCTTGCGCAAGGTGCCGCGGTTGATGCCGAGGATGGTTGCCGCGCGGCTTTGGTTGCCCTGCACGTGGACCATCACGACCTTAAATAGAGGCTCTTCCACCTCACGCATGACCAAGTCGTACAAATGCGCAGGCTTATGTCCGTTGAGCGTCTCAAAATAGCACTGCAGCGCCTCTTCGGCCTGTGATCGCAAGGGCACGCCCTTGCCATTGACCCGCAGATCGCGGCCGTTGAAGGATGGCGATACTTCTCTTCGTGGTTTCGATTTCTTTTTTGCGACCATGGCCCCGTCCAAATTCCCTAGCGAGCATTCTTGTTATTCAACTAAGTACGCTTATGCTGCGCGATCCACGCCCGTGCCGTAATGCTCCAACAGCGTCGACAGTTGCTCCTGTGGGGTCTCGATCAGCACGAGACGATTCCGCAAAGCGTCTTGTCCAGGATGCTGCCGGAAATACCAGCCCAAGTGTTTACGTGCCACTCGAACGCCAGTCTCATCGCCGTAGAACGCATACAGGTCTTCGAGGTGGGCGCGCATAATATCACGTACTTTTTCCAACGCTAGCACCGCGCGCGATTCGCCGGTAGATAGGAAAAAATTGACTTCGTCGAAGATCCATGGCCGGCCTTGCGCAGCGCGGCCGATCAACACGCCATCGCAGCCGGTAGATGCAAGGATTTCCCGCGCACTTTGTGGAGTGTCAATATCTCCGTTCGCAAACACCGGAATCTTAATCTTCGCCTTAATCGCTCCCACGGTTTCATGTTCAGCTTTCCCCTGATACATATCCGCGCGTGTGCGGCCGTGGACGCTGAGCGCGGCAATGCCGCAGTCCTCGGCGATTTGTGCAATGCGAATGCCGTTCTTGCGGTCCCGATCCCATCCTGTGCGTGTTTTGAGCGTCACGGGCGCGGACACGGCCCGCACCACGCTACGCAAAATGCGTGCAACCAACGCTTCGTCCTGCAGCAAGGCTGAACCGGCGAGCCGGTTGCAGACCTTCTTTGCGGGGCAGCCCATATTGATATCGATCAACTCGGCGCCCGCATCGACATTGCGCCGCGCGGCGTCCGCCATCATCTCGGGATCGAATCCGGCGATTTGCACCGCGCGCGGGCTGGGTTCGCCGCTATGGTCCATGCGCCGCCGCGATTTAGCCGTGTCCCACAAGCGAACATCCGCCGTGAGCATTTCCGACGCGGCGAGGCCGGCCCCAAAGCGCCGGCACAGCATCCGAAACGGCCGGTCGGTGACGCCCGCCATCGGTGCGAGCAGGATATTCGAGGAGAGACTGTAGGGCCCGATTCTGACGGTCATTTCTTGGCCTGCGCCGCAGCATCGTTGGCACATGCGATTCGCCGATCGGCGCCGCGCAGACACACATCGATTTCGAACCCTTCGGCGTTCTTCCCGGGATCCAGAATATCCAAGGTCGCGTCGACGCGCTCGCCGGCTCCCAGCATGCGATTGGGGGCTTTGCCTAAATATTCCGCCGGCTCAAAGTCACGAGCGCCGATCCGATTGCCGAACCGATTGGCAAGCGTCACTCGCAGAAGCGGATACGGCTGTAGCTGGTTCGCGGTATTGAGAATGCTGGCGCGCACGCGCAGCGTGCCGTTTGCGCCTGGGTCTCCGGTGACCCCCCATTGGCGCAATTGATAGGAGGAAAGGTTAGCGGGCGCCGGCAAGGCAGCGCCGAGCTTCGAGTACAGCGCGCGCAAGCTCGCGCCCAGGGGTCCACGGGCGGCCAGCCATTCTCGGTTTTCGTGCACCATTTGCGCAGAGAGCAGCATGATCAGCACCACCGCGGCGCCGAGCCAAACGATGAATGAGCGGCGCCGCGGGCTTGGCGCTGCGAGCTGCGGCAGCATCGCTTGCTCGAATCCGGCGAGCATGTCGCGACGCACTTCTTCGGGCACTTCAATACCCACCAGCCGCCGGCGAGCCTCCTCGAAAGCGGGATCGGCGGCGGCGCGCTCGGCGCCGGAATCGGCCGGGGTCTCGAGCGGGATGGGCAGCGGGGCCCGGGGCTTAACCTCGACAAAGATTCGATCGAGTTCGCCGGGCGGCAGAGTGAATTCCAGCGAGCTTTCCGCATCGGATTCCGCGGCGCCCCCGGGCGCGCGAGGCGCAGGCGCGTCATTGTCGCCTACGTCCAAGATCTTAAGGTGCGCGATCTCCGTACCGGGAGGGGGAAGGTCGTCCAAGTCCTGGGGCGCGGACTCCGCGGCCGGGGACAGCGTAGCCTCGGTTTGCAGAATCTCGGTTTGCAGAATACTGTCGGCCCGTGCTTCCAAATCAAGCGGCGATTCGGCACTGGCAAACCCCGTGGGTTCCTCAGCCAGCCGCGCCAAGGCGTTGAACACTTCGCCGCAGCGGCCGCAACGCACCTGGCCTCCGGCGGCACGCAACACCTCTGCCGACAGCCTGAAAACGGTATCGCATTTCGAGCACTGCGTGAACAAACTAAGCGCCTCTCCGAGCGTGGATGCAACACCAGTCATCCCGTCCAACGACTTGCACCATATCAAAACCTACGGCATACGCGGCCTTTACCGCATAGGCCTGCGTTTTCAGCAGCCCCGACAGCAGCAAATCGCCCTTTGGCAAGCACGCTGCGGTCAAAAGCGGCGCCAATTCAATCAATGGTTCCGCGAGAATATTGGCAACGACGCAATCGGCCGGCCGCAACGCGCCTGCGACGCCCTGGGTGTCGATGCGCGAGGAGACGCCGTTGCGAATCGCGTTGTCGCGGGCGGCGGTGAGCGCTTGGTCGTCCAGATCGACGGCGATCACGTGCGCCGCTCCCATTTTCAATGCGGCAACACCTAAGATGCCGGAGCCGCATCCATAATCGATCATCGAGCGGCCGGCCAATGGTAATGCATCCAGCATTTGCAAACACAGTGCCGTCGTGGGATGCGTGCCGGTGCCGAACGCAAGCCCTGGGTCGAGCCATACCACGACGGCATCCGCGTCCTGCGGAGGCTCGGCCATGTGCGGGCACACCCACAAACGCCGTCCGAACCGCATCGACTTCCAGTCCTTGAGCCAGACGCGCTCCCAAACGCGGTCCTGCACCGCCCGCACGCGCGCCGAGGCGGTGATGCGCGGGCCCAAGGAGCTTGCCAGATGGCAGATGTTCAGGGTTGCATCGCGCGACTCATCGAACAGGGCGCGGACCAACGTATCGCTCCACAGTCGAATCTCGCCCGGCTTCGGTTCGAGCACCGGATCGTCGCCGCGATCGAGAAATGTAATCGAAGTCGCGCCGATCTCGAGAAGCGCCGCCTCGACCGTCTCCGAGCTTAAGTCCGCCAGCGGAAATTCAATTTCATAGAACTTCATCGATGCGTCGGCTAGAAAATCATTTCAGCCCCAAGCGCCGCTCCAGATAGTGGATATCGGTGCCGCCTTGGCGAAACGCGGAGTGATTGAATATTTCCTGATGCAGCGGAATGTTGGTCTTAATGCCCTCCACCACCATCTCGGCCAAGGCGTTCCTCATGCGCGCGATCGCCGTATCGCGCGTGTCGCCGTACGCGATGACCTTGCCGATCAGCGAGTCGTAAAACGGCGGCACGTTGTAGCCGGTGTACACGTGGCTGTCGACGCGGATTCCCGGACCGCCCGGCGAGTGCCACAGCCGGATCGGCCCCGGCGATGGCGTGAAGTTCTTGGGGTCTTCGGCATTGATCCGGCATTCCACCGCGTGGCCGCGAATCTGGATGTCGCTCTGCCGATAAGGGAGCGGTTCGCCGGCGGCGATGAGCATCTGTGCTTTGACGATATCGATGCCGGTGACGAGTTCCGTGACCGGATGCTCGACCTGCACGCGGGTGTTCATTTCCAGGAAGTAGAACTCATTGTCCTGATACAAGAATTCCAGCGTTCCCGCGTTGCGATAGCCGACCTCTCGACACGCCCTGGCGCAGCGTTCACCCATGGTCTTGCGCTGCTTGGCCGTCAAGCCGGGCGCCGGAGCTTCCTCGATGACTTTTTGGTGGCGGCGCTGCATCGAACAATCGCGCTCGCCCAAATGCACCACGTTGCCGTAATTGTCCGCGAGAATCTGAAACTCGATGTGGCGCGGCTTCTCGAGGAACTTTTCCATGTAGACCTGGCCGTTGCCGAACGCGGCGAGCGCCTCGGACTGCGTCACGTTGATCGCGTTCAAGAGCGATGCGTCGGTGTGAACCACGCGCATGCCGCGGCCGCCGCCGCCGCCGGAGGCTTTGATGATGACCGGATAGCCGATGTCCTTGGCAATGCGGAAATTTTGATCCGAGTCGTTTCCCAGCGGCCCGTCCGAACCGGGCACGCAGGGCACGCCCGCGGCCTTCATGTGCTTGATCGCGGACACCTTGTCGCCCATCAGACGAATCGTTTCGGCGCGCGGTCCGACAAAAATGAAGCCGCTCTTCTCCACGCGCTCGGCGAAGTCCGCGTTTTCGGACAGAAATCCGTAACCCGGATGAATCGCCACCGAATCGGTCACCTCGGCGGCGCTGATGATCGCGGGCATATTCAAATACGACAGCGACGATTGCGGTGGCCCGATACAGACCGTCTCGTCCGCGAGCAGCACGTGCTTGGTATTGAAATCGGCGGTCGAGTGCACCGCCACGGTTTTGACCCCGAGCTCGCGGCAAGCACGCAGAATGCGAAGCGCAATCTCGCCGCGATTAGCGATGACGACTTTTTCGATCATCTCGGCTATTCGATGACAAACAACGGTTGGCCGAACTCGACCGGCTCGCCGTTCTTGGCGAGTATCGCCGTGACGCGGCCTTCCTTGTCCGATTCGATTTGATTCATCATCTTCATGGCCTCGATGATGCAGAGAATTTGGCCGAGCTTGATCTCGCTGCCTATCTCGACAAAAGGCTTGGTGCCGGGGGCGGAGGCGGAATAATAGGTACCGACCATCGGCGAGGTGACCGTGTGCTCATCGTTGTGCGGCTTATGCTCGCCCGCTGCGGTTGCAGGTGTCGCTGCGGCGGCAATCGGCGCCGCCGGACTCACCGGACTCGCCACGGCCACGGTGCTTTGCATCGCCACGCGCGAGTGGCGGCTGATGCGCACGGACTCTTCGCCCTCGGAGATTTCCAGCTCCGAGATGCCGGATTCCTCCAACAGTTCGATCAATTTCTTCACCTTGCGAATATCCATCCGCACACCCCCTCAAGAATCTATTGTTAGCCGGCAGTCAGGCGCGCACAGGCCGCTTCGAGCGCCAGCTCGTAGCCGATCGGGCCCAGCCCGACGATGCAGCCGACCGCGATATCGGACAAATACGAACGGCGCCGGAATTCCTCGCGCGCGAACACATTGCTGAGATGCACTTCGATAAAGGGCACCCCCACCGCCAGAAAGGCGTCGCGCAGCGCGATGCTCGTGTGCGTGAAGGCCCCCGGGTTGACCACTATAAAGGCGATACCCTCCGGCTTGGCCGCGTGCACCCTCGCGATCAGCTCATGTTCGGCATTATGTTGAGCCGCCACCAGTTCATGGCCGCGCGCAGCGCTCAGCGCCTGGAGCTTCGATTCGATGTTTTGCAGCGTCGAGGCGCCATAGATTTCCGGCTCACGCGTGCCGAGAAGGTTCAAGTTCGGACCATTTAGGAGCAGAATTCGAGCCATCTCGCGTGAATTCCAGCGCTGCCGCGTTGCAAAGGTCCGCGATAATAACCAGAATTTGACGTGAAATGGCAAGCTTCGGCGGCGAACGTCGCCGGAAAGCCGCTAACCGGCGCTTTTGGCCTTAAGCCCGCTCAAGCCCTCCGCAATCACCCGCCGCGCGTCGTTCAGCTGCAGCTGGTCCTGATTTAAGTTCTTGACCACCGACAGGATTAGATCGGCCTGTCGCCTGTGCAATTCGCCCATAAAAAGCGCCACGACTTCGCCGCGGCGGTCCGTGAACACGGTGAACGGGAATACCGGTGTTTGGACGCCGAATGCGGCCGCCACATCCAGCGCGTCCTGTTCACCGATCAACAGCGGATAGGTTATTTTGAGCTCCTCGGCGAACCTCGCTACTTCGTCGCGGCGATCCACGGCGATCCCCACGACCTCGACGTCCTGACCGGCCCATTCGCTCTGCAGGGCCTCAAGCAGCGGGATTTCGCGACGGCAGGGGGGGCACCAAGTGGCCCAGAAATTCAGCACCAAGGACTTGCCGCTCCACGCTGAAATCGGCGTCGGACGGCCCTGGCCATCGTTAAGCGAGAAGTTGGGTAAATGCTCCGGAATCTTCACCGGGGGCGGGGGGACGTCCGCCAATGGGGCCGCAAAGTCGCTCGAGGTGGGCGCGCTGGCCTCGCCGGCTGGCACCGCAATGCCCGCCTCGCGTGCTCGAGCCGCGGTATGCACGGAGTAAACCTTGGCACCCGCCCAGACGGCGGCGACCGCGATCAGTGCGGTAGCAGCCAGGCGCGCGGCGCGGTAGCTCATAGGCTCGGAATGTCGAGCCGGCGTCCCTTGCGCAGCACCAGCCCCGCCAATAGAAATGCAAGACTGCCGGCGACAATGGCGATGCCTTCCCAGGGGTGCGAGGGCGCGTGCACGATCGGGGGCGCGTTCCCGGGATAGATCACCCGAGTGATGGGTGGGTAACAGAGGCCGGCTTCCGCGCAGCCTTGATACGTCACTTTGATTTGCAGGGGATGGGCGCCGTAGTCGAATCGGGTGTAGGGGACGGTTGCCTCGACCTGTTGCAGGAACACTTCCTGAGTCCCAAGATACGGATCGGACTTGATGGTGCCCCGCGGAAATACCGGCGCGGCAACGATCAGGTCCGGGCTTTCCGCATTGACCTCCATCTTGCGCCGATACAGGTAGTAACCATCGGCAATGACCCAGCGCACCCTGAGCACGTTGCCATCGACCTGGGCGGCAACCCGAAAGGCTACGTCGGGCGGCAAAAAGTCGGTCTCGTTGGATTCCACGCCGCGCACCCACCAAGGCTTGGCGTTTGCGAGTCCTGCAGAACCGGCCAGCATTATCACGAGCAAGCCTAAGCGGCAGCGGCCGGTTCTCAGCGGGGGCGGTAGCCAATCGGTCATAGGAGCACTCTATAGTAGTCGCCGGTCAGGGGCGCGGGCGAGAATTCTGCTGTACTGCAGCAAAGAATTGCAGCTCGACCCCTTGAATCGCCGAAATCTGCCGCTATTATTAGCAGCCTCGAGTGGAGAGTGCTAACAACCCTTTGCTCTTAACAGATCCAATTCCCAGCATTAGGAGTCTTGTCTTATGAAGATNNCCCCTTCATGACCGTGTGATCGTGAAACGAGAAGAGGAAGAGCGTAAGTCCCCGGGCGGCATCGTGATCCCGGATACGGCGACCGAGAAGCCCGTTTTCGGAAAAGTCATTGCCGTCGGCAAGGGCAAGATTTTAGAGAACGGCGAGATTCGCCCGCTGGACCTCAAGGTCGGCGACAAGATTCT
>PKXS01000094.1 GCA_003132425.1 Gammaproteobacteria bacterium
GACCGCTGAGGACCGCTGTGCCCTTCGGATCGCGCAGGCAATGGGCCTGATCGATCAGGAGTCGGACATGAAACCCCCGTGCGGAAGCTTCAGAAAGTTGACTGACGCGCAAATACGGACAGTGTTGAAGTGGCACCAGGAGGCCATCGAGTTTCGACACTCACATGGTACGTTGCGGGATCTCGCGAGCCTCTTGGGGGTGTCGCTCGATGCGGTCCGAGGCTGCTTTGAGAGGCGAAGCTCGGACACTGCCGAGAGCCGTGGGATTCGGATGCCCCATTCTGCCATCCGACGCGGACGGCCGCGGCATTTGAATGGCACTCAAATCGCATTCGCTATCGCGTGGCGTAACGCGGGTCGACGGTTTCATGCTCGGCACGGGAACATCGCGAGCCTGGCACGTGAGTTAGGCGTGGGCGCGTCAACCATCCACGATTGTATTCGCCGCAACGGCGAATACACACAACGCGCGGATGCCGACGTAGGCCAAGGGAGCAAGTTACGCCAAGATCACTTGCCGTTGTCGATGAACGCCCGTCGCGCCGCGCTCCTCCGCACGTGGCGGCGACCTTGAATCGTCATTACTCGGGCGCTGACAGGATGTCGGCGCTCGAGCATTTCTCCAATGACACGCTCAACGACCTCGAAGAGAGCAAGAAAGATTAAGAGGCAGAGGACAGAAGGCGATCCGTGATTGCCTTTCGCGTTGAAGGGTAGCACCCGTGCTCGCCTGTCAAGCGGCGTCGACGGGCTTTCGCGGCATAAACGGCTTCCTCCCCGCGAGGCGCGGGTCCCCTCCATTTATTCCACGGGTCCCATCGCCGTCCGCTGGACAGGCTCCGCGCGCGCGCTCACCGGACCGCGAGGCAATCACGCCTCGAACAGGGGAAATTTCATGAATAGCATCTCACCCGTCAAGCCTTCACAACTCCGAACGCTCCTCTCCCACGCAATACCTGCGAAGATGCCGGTCCTCATCTGTAGCGGCCCGGGGATCGGGAAATCCAGCATCGTCGAGCAGGCGTGCGCGGAAGCGCAGGCTGATTGCATCATCATGCATCCCGTCGTCTCGGACCCGACCGACTTTAAGGGTATGCCCTGGGTGGGCGACGGCGGCGCGACGTTCCTGCCTTTTGGCGATCTGCAGCGACTCATCACTGCGCCGAGGCTCACCGCGTGCTTCATCGACGATCTCGGGCAAGCGGCGCCTGCCGTACAGGCGGCCGCTATGCAGCTCATTCTGGCCCGTACGATCAACGGGCATCGCGTGTCGGAGCACGTCGTATTCGTCGCTGCGACCAATCGACGCACCGATCGCGCCGGCGTTTCGGGCATCTTGGAACCCGTCAAGAGCCGCTTCGCGACCCTGGTCGAGCTCACGGCCGACATCAATGATTGGTGCGTGTGGGCGGTCGGCGCAGGCATCGCCCCGGAGGTCATTGCCTTCTTGCGGTTTCGACCGGAATTGCTATGCGCCTTTGACCCGACCGCGGACCTGACCAATTCGCCATTGCCGCGCACCTGGCACCAGGTCTCGAAGATCCTGTCGCTCGACCTGCCGCGCGATTTACAGATCCCAGTGATTCAGGGAGCGGTGGGCCCTGGCGCCGGGGTCGAGTTCGTGTTGTTCCTTCGGATTTGGTCCGATATGGTGAGCCCGGATCTTATCCTCACCGCACCCGATACGGCAGCGATTCCGACCGAGCCCTCAGCGCTCTATGCGGTGGTGACGGCGATCGCCATGCGGGTTCAGAAGGATTCGATGACCCGCTACTGCCGCTATCTCGAGAGGCTCTGTGGCGCTGATCGGGGCGAGTTCGCCGCTGTCAGCATGAAAACCGCGCTCGCCCGGGACCCAAAGCTCAGCAATACGCCCGGGTACGTCAAGGCCATGTCCGGGCCCCTGGGACAACTCATGGTCGGCGGCTGATCCGAATTCGGACGTTCAAATTCTTTCCAACCCATCTACCTATCTCTGGANNATGAACATCACCTCACTTTCCGAGCGGGCCATGCTCGCGAGCTTGAACATCCGTCGCTGGCAGGCGGCACTCACGGACAAGAAGATCACCGCCGAAGTCGCGACGAACCACGCCGTGAACCCGGCCCGCGCAGGTAAGTATCGCAAGAATGCGATCGATACCAAGGCACCGAGCTTCGAGGCCGTCGTGAGTACGGGATCGGAGCTTCGGAACAAGCACTACTTCTATACGCTCCCGTGGAGCCAGGACGGGGCGCGCATCCTTCCGGCATCGATCTTTGAGAAATATTCCGAGGACATGCGCACGTTGCGGGGCGCCTTTGCACGGGCGGTGCAGGGGTTCGTTGAGGATTTTCCGAATCTCAAAGTTGCTGCGAGGCGGGAACTCAATGGCATGTACAACGAGGCCGACTACCCCACGAACATCGCCGCCAAGTTTGGCGTTGATATCGTCTTCATGCCGTTGCCGGATGCCCAGGATTTCCGCGCCTTGCTCAATCAGAACGCCGTCGCGGAGATCAAGGAGGGCATCCAAACGGAGTTACAGAAGACGATGCAAACCGCGATGCGCGACCCTTACGAGCGGCTCTACGGTCACATTTCTCGGATGGTGGAACGGCTCTCCGACAAAAAGGCCATCTTCCGAGATACCCTCGTGACCGGGCTTGCGGACCTCTGCACCATTTTGCCGGGCCTTAATCTCACGGGCGATGAGCGCCTCGATGACTTGCGTAAGCGAGCGGAAAGGATGGTCGCGCACTTGGATCCCCAGGACCTGCGTGAGGTGCCCACAGTCCGACAGAACGTCGCAAGTNNGCGCAGATTCAAAGCATGATGGCGAGCTTCATGGGCGAGAGTGAGATCTCCTCGGAGGCCGCATGAATACCGTAAACAGTATCAAGCGGCGGTTGGTCGCGGCGCGTGCGGTACTTGTCCTGGACCATCCCTTCTTCGGGGCGTTATCTCTGCGGATGAACATCGAGGAGGAAACGAGAGGGCGTACGCGCACCATGGCAACCGATGGGCGGAGCATCTTCTATGACAAGGACTACGTGAAGGGATGTTCTGATCAAGAACTCGTAGGGCTATTCGCCCATGAGGTGATGCATCCGGCGATGCAGCATCACACGCGTCGGGGAGATCGGGACCCCGGATTGTGGAACGAAGCGGCCGACTATGCGATTAATCCGATCCTGATTGAGGCGGCCTTTGTGCTTCCCGGGACGCCGCTCGAGAACCCGCAGTACCGCGGAATGACCGCAGAGCAAATCTATGAGGTATTGAAAGACGCTTGCGACGGCGAGCATGGCGGGCCCATACCGGAGAGTGACCAGACCCAAAGCCAGGGCGACGGTACAGCAGAAGGTGGCGGCGATGACGCTCAAGATGACCGCGCCGACGACAATCCGGACGCGGCCGAGCGGCCGGGCGCCGTGTTGGATGCCCCCGATCCCGCCCAGCAAGAAGCGGAATGGCAGGTGGCCTTGAAACAGGCGACCCAAGCCGCTCAGATGATGGGTCAGTTACCGGGAGCCATTGCGCTCGCAATCGAGGAGGTCATGAGGCCCCGAGTCGACTGGAAGGGAATCCTGCGACGCTTCGTGCAGCACTCTGCTACCGCGGACTACTCCTGGCGAATGCCGAACCGCCGGTACATCGCCGGGGGCCTTTATCTCCCGGAGCTTCGTTCGGAGGCGATGCCTACTATCGCCATTGTCGTGGATTCTTCGGCCTCAACGCAGACAGTCCTTCCGACATTCAAGGCGGAATTGCAATCCATCGTGGATGAATGCCAGCCAGAAGCGACGATCGTTATCATGGCGGATGCGAAGGTGCAGCGTATCGATCGGTTTGAGCGCGGCGAGACGATCGAGTTCAACGTGGAGGGATTCGGTGGCACGGACTTCCGCCCTGCCTTTGAGCACGTTGAGCGGGAAGAGTTGTGCCCCGCCTGCTTGATCTACCTCACGGACGGGGACGGTGTCTATCCGGACGAGCCGTGCACGTATCCCACGCTTTGGGCGATCACCACGCCCAACCGGCGGGCCCCATGGGGGGAGACGGTGTACATCGACGTCACAGGGTCCTAACGTCATTCGCACAACAAGGGGCGGCAATCCCGCCGCTTGTTGGAGGACCTCGCCCGAGCGTCTGCGCGATGCGCGAGCTCTCATTTGTCCATCTTCGGCCCAGATTACGGGCTAGTTCCGCACGAATTAGTTCCGGAAACTAGAGTACCAGTGCGGAGCGGGAGACAGCACAGAGGGGGGCAGGATTGCCCACGTCGTCAACATATCACGTCGGGCTCGCAGTCAACCGCTGCACAAGGGGCTTTCACGGCATAAACGGCAGCCTCCCCGCGAAGCGCGGGTCCCCTCCATTTATTCCATGATCCCCTTGCTCCGCAGTTGACAGCTGTGCGCGACGTGATCCGGAGGACGCGGGCAATCCCGCCCTGAAGGTTCGGAGAACGACGATGTCAAATCACAATCTCTTTATACACCGCGCCAATGGAGCCGTTGAATCCGCGACGTCCGAGCAGATTCTTGCTGCGGCCCGCCAGGTGCTGGCGCACCGGGTGCGCCGCGGCGCGAGCTTGAACTCGCCGCGCAGTGTCCACGAATACCTCACTGTGAAACTGGGAGCCTTGGACTACGAGGTATTCGGTTTAGTGCTCGCCGACAAAAGGCATAAAGTCATCGAGTGCGTGGAACTCTTCCGCGGAACAATTGACGGCGCGAGCGTGTACCCGCGCGAGATCGTCAAGCTTGTTCTCGAAAAACACGCGGCCAGCGTGGTGCTTTTTCATAACCACCCGTCCATGGTAAGCGATCAGAGCCACGCGGATGAGATGATAACGAAACGGATCCGGGACTGCTTGGCGCTGATCGACGTCAACGTCATTGACCACCTCGTCATAGGCGGCGCAAGCGTTTTGAGCTTTGCGGAACGTGGACTTCTTTGATCGCTGTCGAACCGCTTCGCAACGATTTGCGGCAGGCGCGTCCGCGCGACATGCGTCTCCAACTCGCCTAATTCGGCGCACAGTTCATCTGGGGGGCAGGGTGCCCGAGCGGGGGCGCCTTGCAAACCTCGTTTTGCCTTCCCCCTGCATTCATCGGTGATTTCGATATGAACGCCATTCGGATCCGAGGGCATATTGAGAGAAACTCCTGCCATTGTAACCCGCGCTGCGGTGCGCGCAGTGAGCACCGGAGCCAAAGCGATCTCCGCAAAGATTATCGATGACTGTGGTTTCACCTCACCGTCCCGACGCCGTCATGTCGCAGTTCAAGTCGTCCGGATATTCAGATCCGCAAGCTGCATCGAGCTCAAAGCGGTACCTGCCGATTTTTTCGGATGAGGCCATGCTCTCATGGCTATTGCGACTCGCGACGCGGTTGCGAGTCTCGGTACATGCCATTGCACTTCAAGCCCTTGGTATTGATGACCCTCGAGGGTTTTCGCAGTGGTGGTGCCGACCGGACCCGCAAACCCTGGTGAGGATCAGCGAGAGAACCGCCTTGAGCGTTGAGCGGGTGCGCGATATGTCTCTACTTCGCTGGTCACCGGTTTACCGAGACGATGAAGCCAATATTCGCTTCAGCGGGTACCGCTTCGAAAGGAATCCTTATGGGCGTCCCTTGCCGCGGTTGGTTCTCTGCGGTAAATGCTTGCAAGCCGATCGAGAGCCGTATCTGCGTTTGTCGTGGATGCTCGGGTGGTTTGCAGTCTGCCCGTACCATCAGACGATTCTGATTGCGCGATGTCCCAAGTGCAGGGAGAGGGTACGTCATGCATCTTTGAGGTCCGAGACGGCCTTCACGCCCCACGTCTGTATGTCCTGCGGTGCGGACCTCCTGGATGGGATTTATTACCCAGCGCACCCCAGTGTGATCCGGTTGCAGGCTGCGATGTTCGCGGCTAAGTGCGATGGGACCACCCCACTTCCCGGGTTCGGACGCTTGAGCTGGCAGGAAATGGTCGCGCTTGCCGATGTAATCCTGGGCACTTTCTGGAATGAGCTACGGCTTGAGGAACGTGTCGAGGTTCTCGGGCGCGTAAGTCACGACTTGCAATTGGTCGGACTCCCGGAGGGCCGCAGCCATGACAGCCGGTACGGAAGTCTTGCACTGCTCGCTTGGTTCCTCGAACGATGGCCTTACAGTCCGGGTTCTTCGGTAGGAATTGATCTACTTACTCGGTGGTCGATCGCAAAACGGAACCGCGTCTCCCGTCATCTCGGCGTCCCCGATTGGCATGATCCCTGGAATCCGGGACCGCATGAGATCGAACCCGCCATTCAGGCAAGGCTTCGGGAGTTGTTGGAGTCGGCCCGTGCAGGGTGAGACTAAGGTCCCGTTGATCAGCCACCGCGCCCCAATCGATGAATTAGGACTACCTATCACGGGTGCCCAACGGGACATATCGATTCCTTTTCATGACCGGAGGTGCACCTGAAAAGACACAGGACCTAAGAAAGGTTCCCCTTCGTTCGATGATCGGGACCCGTCGCGTCCTACTCGGCGCGTCCCAATCCCTCTTGCACCAGCCCCGGATTTAAGCAAAAAACCACACGCGCCGTCATCGCAAAATGTATGCATTCATAGGTGGATTCGGTCGCGAGCAGGATAGCCTAACGGCGTCACTCGTCTAACAATTGGCGGCAATGGTCGCCGATTCACTCATCACCGCCCGAGTCACCTCCGAGTTAAAGGAGCGCTTCGCGGCGGTGGCTCGTTACCAAGCGCTGTCGGAATCAACGCTCCTGAAACGCTTGGTGGAGGCGGCGCTGCTGACCGCGGCTGCAGTCAGACCGCAGGTACCGGAGTCGGTTGAACCTGTGGCTGTGGGTGGGAAAATTTCGGTACGATTGCGGACCGATGACCTGTTGCTGCTGCGCGAGCGCGCCAAGGCGCGGGCTATGCCCACGAGCACGTATGTGTCGCTCCTCATCCGCTCACACCTGCGGTCGGTGACACCGCTACCGACCGCTGAACTCGTCGTGCTCAAGCGCAGCGTTGCCGAAATCAGTGCCATCGGTCGGAACCTGGACCAGATTGCTCGTGCAGTGAACCAAGGCGAGGGATCGAACGGTGCGAGCAAGGCGGATCTGCAAGCGCTGCTACGCGCACTCAACGGCATGCGTGTCCACATCAAGTCCCTAATCAACTCGAATCTCGAGAGTTGGCGGAGCGGTGATGAAAAAGCGAATCATTGACCTGCGCGATCAGGCTCCGATTTTGGACATTGTTTCTTATGGGCGAGGCGGCAAATCTTTGACACCGGCCCAGAAGGAGCACATTGCCCTAACCGTCCGGCGGGTTCCCGAAGTCATGGTCAAGGTATCGGGAGGCGCTCGAACGGTCGCGGGAGTCGAGCGGCACATGGATTACATCGGGCGCGAGGGGAAGCTCGGGCTGGAAGCGGATACCGGTGAGCATCTCGATGGCAAAAGCTTTGAGCGCCAGCTCACGGAGGACTGGGATCTGGATCTCGAGGCTCACGCGAGCCCTGAGCGCTCGATACGGGGTCGCAAGCCCCCTAAGCTTGTGCATAACGTCATCTTCTCGATGCCACCCGGAACGCCATCGGATAAGGTTCTTCAGGCCGTGCGCAAGCTCGCGCTCAATGAATGGCAGTTAAAGCACCGCTACGGCATGGCGCTCCATACGGATGACGACCATCCGCACGTGCATGTGGTCGTGAAGGCGGTGAGCGAGCAAGGTCAGCGGCTCAACATCAAGAAAGCCACCTTGCGCGCATGGCGCCAGCAGTTCGCCTCGAACCTTCGAGAATTAGGGGTGGCGGCGAACGCGACGGAACGAGCGGTGCGCGGAGAGACGAAAACCCATAGATCCGATGGCGCCTGGCGAGTCGCAAACCGAGAGGGCTCAATCCTCATCCAAGAGCGAGAGCGGCGGATCCTGCGCGCGTGGTCTGAAGGGGGGTGGCTCACTTTCGGCACCGGCGAGGAGAAGCTTAAGAAAACTCGCGAAGCCGTTCTCGACGGGTGGCGCGCTGTCAGCGCTGGATTAAAGGCCGACGGCGAGCACGAACTTGCGGCTCGCGTTGATTCGTTTATGGCACAGATGCCACCTGCAAAAACAGAGAAGCGGGCCCTTATTGAGCGTTCGCGTGCATCGGCGCGGACGCGATAGATGGCGGTGTCTTTTGAATACCGTGACACTATTAGCCGCCCAAAAGAGCCGTAGACGATGGTCGGTGATCTGAGGAGTCAAGAAACCCAAATAGTCCTCGCCGGTGCATGCCGGTCGCATCGGCAACATCGAGGATCAACGAATCATCGCTCAGTGGCCTCGAATGGCGAATACCCCGACACCGACGCGGCTGATTTGCTTGTTTCGCGGATCAACATTCTTTACCTCGTGGTGCTTAAGCCACGTTTCATGCATCGCGAGAAACACATGAACGGTCTCGCTCAAAAATTCATCGTAGGCTCGAAGATGTCGGCGGTCGAAATATTCGGTGCACGCCGATCGTTGAAGCCGCGGAAATGGTCGCATGGGCGGCCGAACTTGGAGGTTGGCGTAACAGGTATCCGTCAGCGCGTCGAGTGATGCGAGAGTCGAGCTCAGTTGAGGACCTCGCTGCACTGCGTGCGTGGAAAAGTCATCAACAAGGAGCCGGATGACCCCGTGGGTACTCTGTGATACCAGGCGGTAGCGCGTCAAGGCACCAAGCACCTTCGATGCATCCGCTTCTGGAGCCGCGGCGCGAACTAGGGATCGAAATGTCGGGGAACGGCCTTCGAATCGCAGCGCGCGGGGCTGTCCCCTATTGTCGAGGTAGGCGCACTGGTGCTGCCAGTGCGCCAGGATCCTCGGATACATCCGCTCTTCTACTGCCGGAACCGGGAGTGCTCGAATGTTAACGCGCTGGCGTAGGTACTTTGCGACCTCCCGCTCGATCTGTTCCGAGGCAATCCCGGCGCGGCGAAGAAACCAGACATGCCGGCCGAGAGTCCTTTGCCAATGGCCGATTCCCGTCTCTTGACGGAACATTTTTAACGACCTATCGGAACGCGGCATATGAGTGCTCACTACTGAATCCTGTCTCGAACGATGTTCAGGGGGCCATCGGGTTATTCCCATCACGATCGGCCATTGGCATCGACCCTTCTCCGCGCGTAAGTTCAGTCCGAATCCCAAGCAATTCTTCGTTCAGCGAGCCCCAAACCCAAAAATGCCGACGCCGACGTGGCCGACTCGTCCAGGGTGGGCCAAGGCTCGTTTCACTTCACGACGCTTGAGCCACGTGTCGTGTTTGACCAAGAACGCGGCTGCACTGGTCCGCAGAAATGCGTCGTACTCGGCGAGCCGCGACATGTCGAACCGCTCGGACACCGCCGCGCGCTGCAATAGACGCATGTGCTTTTCAGGGTCCTGGGTAGTCAAGTTGTAAAAGCAAGTGTCGCAAATCCCCTCAAGGCTTGAGAGCGCGTAGCCGAGAAACTGCGCGCGCTGTGCACGGCGTGGTAAAAATGCGGTTGCTAGCATCCGTACGCGTCCCTTGTGCGCGGTGCTGACCAACCCATGGCGTCTCAAAACCGCCAGAACATCGGGCGCATGAGCGTTAGGTAGCGATTGGCGCACAAGGGAGGCAAAGCTTCCCGGGCGCCCCGTCAAAGTCAAGGAGCGAGCGCGACCGCGTTCATCTAAATACCCGGGCTCATGTTGCCAGTAGGTGAGAACGCGCCCATATTCCATAACTTCCGGACTGGGCATGGCGAGTGCTCGCGTCTTGCGATGTTTACGTAGACTCGCTCTCACTGCCTGCGTCAGTTGATCCGGTATAACCCCAGCGCGGAGTAGTAACCATACAAATTGATCGAGCGTTTTTGGCCAATGGCGCGCCCCATCGATGCGTTTGACCAACGGAGGACCCGAAGGGGCGGCCTTTTGGCTTGTCTTACGCGTTCGTGGACGCACTTTCATGCCAGTTTCCCATGCTGGCGCCCATTCTCGGTCTCTACATACGCGAAGACCTGGACGCCGACACGCGCGAGGCGCTGCTGGTCTTTGACGCCCTCGGGAGCTTGCCGTTGGCTCCCCCAGGTATCGGTTTGGTTCAAGAGCGTGTGAGCTAGTTTCTTGACGTACTCATTGAACGCCGGAATCGCATCCACTGGGAGTCGGTCGATTGTCGTTCCCCGCTCGCACCGCGTGGACAACGCTTGCCCCGTAGGCCGCGCATTGTGGCGTAGAGTGCTCGAGAGGGCGTGCAACAGCGCAGGTACCCGGTCGAGCATCAGGGTGCTATTGCTGGCAAAACGCGCCGCGCGCCGCAGCGGCACGACATCACCGTTGGGGTCACGCTGTAGTAGTCGTTCCGTGATTAAGATATCCGCAACATCACGGGGGTTGAATCGTGGCAGGAAGCGTCGGGCGAGGGTGGCAAAACTCTTGACCCCGGTGAGCGGTAAGTGACGCGGATTACCCTGTTCATTGAGAAGTGCGGGTTCTCGATACCAGGCCCCTAAGATTTCCGAGATTTGTCGCAAGGTCTGATATCGCACCGCCTCGCACAGTCGATAAGGGGAGCTCGCAACGGATTTCTCGGCCTTTTCAAATGCTCGCCGCGCGGATGGCGCTTTAAGACCGAAGTCATGTGCAAATTCGAATATCACTCGGTAGATTTGTTCGAGCATGCGTTCGCGATCTTCGACATAGGCGTGCAGGAGGTCTTGCGGGCGGCGAACTCGATCGGACTGGCCACGAGTGTGACGTTCAGGCGGTGAGCCGGACGAAGTCCTTGAAGGTTGGGTCCGTCGCGGCGATGTTGATCGCTGTGCCATGGACGCTTAACCCGTCTTACGCGGACGCTTCGTGGGTGTCGGCGGGGAGGCTGATGAGGGATCGACGAGCGCGGGTTCCTCGGCGACAAATATACCCAGGCTGATGCGGTGCGCATCCTGCGCTGACCGGGTGGGCCGGACGATCCGGTCGGGATCATTCAGCGAGTCCTGAAACGAATCGGCAAGTACTTCGGCTTGTTGGGTAATGTCGCGCAGCAGCAATGGCACATAACGCGGGTCAACTTCCGCATTGACGACGAACCGTGCGTAGCGAGGACGGCTCGGGTGCTTTAAGTTATGCACGAGCGTATCAAGGAGATCCCGGACCCGCTCACCGACGATTTCAATGCCGGTGTTGTCCCATCGAGCGGTGACAAAGGTACGACTTAGGACCTCGACGTGGCGGTCGGGCAAGCGCCGCACCGCTTTTACGCGCAGCAGTTCTTTGAGAAGTGTGCGCACTCGCGGATCGCCCGCATAGCGTTTGACCAACGCGGCAAACGAGCGACGCGGTCCACGTAAGGGGAGTTTCAATGGCTCACCGTTGCCATCGCAAAAATCCGCATCGTTCCACCAACCTTGTAGCACACGTTCCGCGCGCTGCACACCGCGCTCAGGTTCCGTTCGATACTCCTCCGGGCGCCTTAAGATTTCCGCCACCTCGCCTCGAGGAATGCCGGTCAGGACCGCGATTCGCGAGATATTCGGGCGCGCCTCCGGCGCCGCGTCGCGCGCAGCGCGGGCATACGCCATTTTCGCGAGTTGATTGAATTCTCCGACGCCGACGCCGGCCTCCAGAAGCAAGCGCACCAGAGGCTCTAACAGTCGTAGTACCGCGCGCAGCACCGCGGCCTTTACAGTCTCGCTCACAGCGGATCTCCCAGCGATTCAAGTTTGCGCGCGATTGCGGCATTGACGTCGCGGACTGACCAATTCAGCGAGAACTGATACGCAATGTCATACCATCATATCGTGTAAGTATAATCACACATTATAAGCGATTGAACAATACATATTTCGCGCCAATCTCATCTGCTCATTGTCTAATATAGCTTATACAGTGCGATATGATGACAAACATAGGCAAGTATTCGCCCTGGATTATTAATTACGCTTTTGAGGTGTTCGGTTACAAGTGTATGAGAAAAATCCCACTATAGTGGCCATGATAATGACAGTTATCCGGAGTAATGTTAGAATGCGCTTCTATGGAGATCGCGAACTCGTCGTCTGAATCTTTGGCGCCGTGGATGCCGGCAACTGGGGCGGTGTCAGCGCCGGCCGAGCGGGTGCGGGCCTGGTGGCAACGGGCGAGCCGTGTTTACCCAGAAACAACCAAGAAGGCTTGGAAATGTGATTGGGCGGTATTCCTGGCGTTCTGTGAGCCGCGGAAGGATTGCCCGTTGCCGGCCAGTCCCGAGACCGCAGCGTCTTTCGTCGACGCGTGTCGTTTAGCGCCAAAAAAGCCGGCCACGATCAGGCGGTACCTATCGACGATCGCGTTGGCGCATCGGGTCGCGAACCTCGCCAATCCCTGTGCCGATGAGTTCGTGCAATTGGAAATAAAGGGGCTCTACAACGTGATGTCGGCCCGTCAGAAGCAGGCAAAGGCATTGGGGCGGGAGCACATCAAAAAGTTCATCGAGACGGCGGGGGAAGGGATCCGCGCGGATCGCGAGCGGGCGTTACTGACGGTTGCGTACGACACCATGGCACGGCGGGCCGAGCTCGTCGCCTTGGACCTGGATGACTTTACGTTCCTACCGGATGGGACGGGGCGGGTGTTGATTCGGCGATCCAAAACAGATCAGGCGGGGGAGGGCAATACGGCGTATTTGGCACGGGAAACGGTCCGGCTGCTGCAGGTCTGGCTCGACGCCGCCCACATAACAAAAGAAGCGGTGTTTCGGCGGCTGGTGGGACGGGGGAGAGTCGGGGGGAGATTGGAGGTGAATTCGGTGGCGGAGATCTTTAAGCGGGTGGGCAGTTTCGTAAAGATGGACCCTAAGGATGTGGCGCAGGTGAGTGGACATTCTGTGAGGGTTGGAGCCACACAGGATCTGCTCGCCCTCAATATCGATCTCGCCTTGGTGATGCAGGCCGGGCGATGGAAATCCAATAGAATGCCGATGCGCTACGGGGAGCATGTTCTCGCAACTCGCGGTGGAATGGGGCGCGCGGCGCAGCTACAAGGGCGCGACGAAAAAAGCCCGAATATGGAGATTCCGCGAGTGCAAGGGAAAGCCGATCCGATTCCGGCACCGATGACGCTTCCAGAGCTGGAGCAGATCATCACCCGATGCGGCGGCCATGACTACGCGCGGTCATACGCTGCTCCCCTACTGACGAAAGTACAGGTATTGGAGGCTCGCGGTACCTATACACGCTTGCTTCAGCCAATTCGCGCCGCGCGAGATCAAGCGGACTTGCGCGGGCGGCTCCTCGAGCTTAACTGGGCATACCAGTTTGAGCGCGCTGGGATTCATCCCGAGGTCAGTGCGAAACAGAGCGGTGCCGGCGACATCGACTTTCGGTTTGCAGCAGCAGGCTACGAAGTCTTTCTTGAGACGAAGCTCCTTCGGCAAGATGTCACGACGACCGCACAGATCAATTCACAGCTCGCAGCGTCCAATACGTTTGGAGTCGCAAGAAGCAATGACACCCAAGACATTGCTCGACTTCAGCGGGACTTAATACAGAAAGCCAGCCCGCGAAAGTTCGATGCGAAGCCCAAGACTAATTGGATAAACCTAGTCGGCGTCGATGTCTCCGAGCTTCAACTCGGGATGGTCGACGTGGGAGATTGTCTCCTTGCCGCCGGCGGTAACTCCGCGGTGACCGCACGTTGTCACGATTCGGTCCGGCGACCGAACGTGGTGGGGGTCTTCGAGCGACTCTCTTCGATGACACCCGGCCAAGCCACTTGGGCTAGCGGGTTGGACGAGCTTGTTGGATCAGCCGTACATCCTCGAGAATACATCCACGGCGCGGTATTCTTGTTTCGAGACCCGAAAGACACGGCGACTTTGGTCTATGAGCTCACGGCAGTCACTGTCTGGAATCCGGGGCTCGTCACGCGCGCGATTGCCCGCGAGCTGGAGCCGATGATTCACCAGATCGCCCCACGCGTTCTGCGCAAACAATAGCGATGCCGCGTTTCGTGTCGTGGCAAGTTGGTACTGATGACAATGCTGGAGACTCAAAAAGATTTTCGGAAGGTGCAGCGACTTCCGTTTTGCTATCTGTGTGGCGATTCCTTTCTTGAGGATGACATCACGGACGGCGATCACGTGCCACCCAAGGCCGCGTTTAATCCCCGGGATCGCGAACCCGCCTTTAAGTTAGAAACGCACAAAAAGTGCAATGCTAGCTTTAGCGTAGACGACAAGAAAGTTGGTCAACTCATAGAACCTTGAGTAGCGTGGACGGACTTAGCGGGTCTCCAATATTCCAGGTCAACAATGATGTCGGCCAATTTAGGCGTGATGCGGCGGCGAAGTCGCAGCGAATGCTTGAAGATTTGTACTGTCGCCGGTATTGGACGCGATGTTTTGCTGGTTGACCTTGCGATCGTCACCGTCGCGTGATGCCTGCAATTCATTTTGCGGACGCGCTCGTTCGCCGCGTTACAATCGACGGTTAGGTATATAACATAGGCACCATTGAGAGGGAGTTGGAGCCATCTAGGGAGGGAGCATGAGTCCGTGGACGGATTGGATCCCGGGTGTTCTTTCGAAGAGCCAGGTTCAGCGGCTCATTGACGAAAACTACGTCACGAACGTGGGCTCGCCCAAACAGCTCGATTATTCTTCGATTGACGTGCGGGTCTCCGACGAAGCGTTTGAGCTCACCGGGGGATGCGTGAAGCCGTTTAGGCGCGACTTTCTGTCGGAGCTCAAGAAAATCGGCCTGGTTCAGCCACTATCGCCTCAGCCGGGTGGGGAGTACTTGCTCCGTTCGAGGAAGAGTTATTTGTTCAGAATCGAGGAACGAATCACGGAACTGCGTTATTCGCCGATCTTTGGCACGGCGACGGCGAAGAGTTCGGTGGGGCGCTTGGACGTCCTGGCGCGATTGATCGTGGACGGCATGGATGAATATGAGGGATTCGACCCCGGGCGGATCTCGAATGGCGAGATGTATCTGGAAGTCACGCCGATGACTTTCGACGTGCTGGTGCGACCGAAAACGGCGCTGACCCAGCTCAGACTCTTCAAGTGTAAGCCGCACGACAGCCTGATTCGCGCGGGCGCTCTGTCGGATACCGTGCTGACGGGATCGAAAGAGGGTTCCGACGTGACGCTGTCGGCTGACCTTACACCCGATTTGGTGTCGGGGAGAGAGGTGGTGGCGTTCTCCGCGTCGCACAATCGACCGGGGTCGACGCCAGTGCCGATGTGGAAGGCGGATTCTCAGGAGTTGATGCCAAAGCCTTGGGAGCATTGGAAGTTTGAGTTTGCCGACGTAAATAAGCGCCTGCGCATCAAGAAGGATCAGTTCTACATCATTCGTTCGTATGAGAAGATATGGCTGCCATCGGGAGTGGCGGTCTATTGTCGCGCCAGCGATGAAACGATCGGGGAAATGCGCATTCACTACGCGGGTTTCGTGCATCCGAATTTCGGTGTGGGTAGGAAGGACGGGCAGCGCGGGACGCCGCTCATTTTCGAAGTACGCGGACATGATATCGATGTCAGCCTTCGGCATTGTGAGAAGATGGCGCGGCTGGAGTTTTATCGGATGTCTGAAGATTGTAAACCGGAAGACCACACGGGCGAGTATGGTGATCAAACGTTGAAGCTTTCGAGTTTTTTTGCACAATGGCCGAGCGCGGTTGAGTGCGATATTGACGGCTCTGTCACCCCCCGGTAACGATGTCCGAATGCAACAGGACTTAGACCTTCCTCAGGATTCGTTTCGGTTGATGCGCATCGACGAAAGCGACGCGCGTAGCCGAACGGACGATTTCTACTCGCTTCGCGATCTCATCCTGCGGAGCGAGCCGGCATATCCGCAGATCGGGCGATGGTTCGACGGTCGAGTGGTACAAGGCCTGCGCGCTGGGCAGCGCACCGGGTATGTGGGTCTCATCAATGAGCGGCCGGTGGCTGCGGCGGTGGTGAAGCGGGGTCAGGTAGCGAAGTTTTGTCATTTGAAGATCGATCCGTCCGCCAAGAGCCGCTCACTGGGGGATTTGTTCTTTACTCTCATGACGCTGGATGTCAGGCATCAAGCGGAGAGGGTGCGATTTACGCTGCCGGAGAGTGTGTGGGAGGACCGCAAGCTCTTCTTCAACAGTTTCAGTTTCAATGCGGCGGAGAAAAGCGGGCGTCAGTACCGACTGTTCGAATCAGAGCTGTTTTCCGAGACGAGCTTTAAGAGTCTATTTGGAGCGTCGCGCGAGAAGCTGCCGCGATTGATGGGGCAGCTCGCGATCGCGGATCATTCCTTGCTGACAGGCGCGGTGTTGGCGGTGCAGCCGGGGCCGCTCGAGAAGATATTCAGCGGGCAGAAGACGGTGGAGATTCGAACGCGATTTTCCACGCGTTGGGAGAAGCAAAGGATCTCGCTGTACGGCACTCAGCCGATCTCGGGGCTCGCGGGTGAGGCAACGGTGTCGCGGGTGATTGGCGGACACCCCAATCGCATTTGGGAATATTTCGGACCGCAAATAGGCTGCACGCGGGCGGAGTTCGATGCATACACCGGGGGTCGTGAGCAGATCTATGCGGTGTTTCTGTCGGATGTGCGTGCGTTTGTGGACCCGGTTCCACTAGCGCAGCTATCGCATCTGCTGGGTGTGCATTTGACGGCGCCGCAGTCGTACGCAAGTCTGGCGAACAGCGATGGATGGTTGTCGGCGGTGGTGCTGGCGGCAGCGCTGCAGGGATCGATCGGGGTGCGGAGGAAGCTGGTAGCGGCAAATACTCTCCTCTCTCATAGGCATCCTGAGCCGCTCCGCGTTTGGTCAGGTGGCTAGCCGATTCAAGGGTGTGCTACGACACCCCTTGTCGAAATGATCCGCATACTGTATAAATATACAGTCTCCGGCGATTGAGCTGATAGGGTGTCGAAGAATTCGCACATTGAATGGACTGATCACACTTTCAACCCTTGGTGGGGGTGTACGAAGGTCTCAACTGGGTGCACGAACTGCTACGCGGAAACCTGGGCTAAACGCTTGGGACAAAACGTGTGGGGGGCAAGGATGCCACGACGCGAACTCACCGGCGGATATTGGAATCAGCCAGCGCGCTGGAATGTTGACGCAGTGGCCAGCGGGACTCGCGCTCGAGTATTTTGCGCTTCCATGGCAGACGTGTTCGAGAATCGCCGTGACCTCGATGCACGTCGGGAAAAGCTTTGGGAAGTCATTGAGAACACCCCGAACCTAGATTGGCTGCTGCTAACAAAGCGACCGCAAAACATTCGTGACCTGGCGCCTTGGACCAATCAGTGGCCAAAAAATATATGGGTGGGCGCGACAGCGGAAAACCAAAAATGGTTGGACGTGCGCATGCCGTTTCTCGTTTCCATTTCCGCTCCAATTATTTTCTTATCATGTGAGCCATTACTGGGGCCGCTAAGTCTTGAGAAATGGGTGGCCGGTGCTAGGCGTGGGGATTTCCGAAAGGTCGATTGGGTGATTGGTGGCGGAGAAAGTGGCCACCATTCGCGCCCAATGCATCCCGAATGGCTGATGGGGCTACGTGATCAATGCGTTGATGCGCAGATCAAATTTCACTTCAAACAGTGGGGTAACTGGAAACCTGAATCGAGAGGTACTGAGAACAATCGCGCGACCAGAATATTGTCAGCAGCGAACGGGGAGCGCATAACCATGATCAACCTGGGCAAGAAGGATGCCGGCCGGCGGTTACAGGGTCGTACATGGGACGAATTTCCTGTGGGAATCGCGCGTTAGTCGTAGTGGCTGCGCCGGCGGGACCTTACATATATGGACCGCAATCTCTACGAGAAACTTTGGTGAATTACCAATATGGTTCCGGTCCAGCGGACGTGGATGAGTTCTTTCGAGAGAAGAAGTCATGGTCAAAAGTAAAGGACAAGATTGTCGGCGACTATATAAATTGCTATCTGAAAACCGTCCCGAAATTGGGTCGCCCTATCTTGATCGTCGATGCTTTTGCGGGGCCTGGACGATTTGGAGACGGCACGGATGGTTCGCCACTAATCATCTGCAAAGCCATGCGCCATGCAGCAAATCGCAGCAGCTGCCTGTTTGCCGATGTAAGTGCCGGTCACCGCGCTGCATTGGAAGAGAATTTATCCGAGTACATTGAAGCCGGTGTCTGTGATCACCCTTATGAAGATTGCGAGCGAGCTCTTACGCGAGCAATCGAAATGGGTTCTGGATCAACAATATTCTTTTACCTCGATCCATACGGTATTAGAGATCTTGAGTTTGACATCGTAAAGCAAATCTATGAGCGGGAGATCAAGCGAAGCACGGAAGTGCTGATCAACTTTAATTTCCGAACATTCATGAGAATGAGCGGTAACTGGGGATTTGGCGACAGCGCGAGCGAAGTCGCGCGCAAGGTCAAGAAGAGCAAAATCGAAACCGTCAACAGCGTCATGGGCGGAGACTATTGGCAAAGGATTGTTTGCGATCCGCAATTGGGAAAGATTGAACGCGAGGATGCGGTCGTAAATGCATATTTAGAGCGTGTTCGGGAGTATTTCAAATACGGGTATGCGATTCCGGTTAAAGAACGGCAGGAAGACGAAGTTGGTATTCCTGTGGATGAACTGGCTCACTACCATTTAATTTTTGGGACGCGTAGTTCGCGAGCCGTAATGTATATGAACGATGTTGCACTTAACGCGCTCGATCCGTACCTGCGTCAGTTCAAAGATGGGTTGCTATTCGATTTCACGCCGCAGAGACATCTACCGGTGAGGCGGGATGTAGCTAAGAACGCAATAGTTGAAAGCGTATCCGAACGGCCGTTGAAGCGGCCCGAAATCTACGAGGCAGTTATTCCGCGGTTCTTTATGCATCACAAGAAAAAGGACTATCGAGCAATGGTGGATGAGCTTACTTTCAGTGAAAATCGACTGTTTGCGGACGAAAGGGCGATAAAGAGACGCGGACAATTGAACGACGAAGTTCGGTTGTCGGCGAAACCTTGGCGCGTTTAGGACAGAGGGCGCGGTCTGTTAGCGATGCAGAACCATAGTACGCAACGCCTGGTCTGTGTGTTTGGTGTATCTGGAGTCGGCAAGTCGACGATGTTGCGCGACTACGTCGCGTCCCATCCGGGTTGGATGCACCTCATTGCCGGCGACGTTTTGTCCGCCATGATGCGGCAGGATTCGGAGGCGCTCCGCACGTCGGGAACGGAAGATATTCAAGCGAATCAGCGGTTGCTGGTGGAGCGAATACTGGAGATTTGTGCACGGCATCCCGACAAACGCGTGCTGCTCGATGCACATTGCGTTATCGATAATGGTGCAGGGTTCGTAAAAGTTCCGGTAGCGGCCATTGAAGACCTGCATCCGGATTTGTTGGTGTGTGTGTGGGATGAGGCTGCAAGAATACAAGTGCGCAGGGCTTGCGCGACTGATCGAATAAGACCCGAGAGGACTGTGGCGCAACTTGATAATTACCAGAAGACCGTTGTCGAAACGTGCGAGGAGTATGGGGAGGAACTGGATATCGAACTTGTGAAGGTGAGAGCGGGGGATGGTGCAGGGCTGGCTGATGTCCTGAGCGAGCCGGCGTTGGGGAGTTATTTAGGAAGGGGTGCGGCGAATCGTGAACCGAAATAGCGCTCCGAAGATTTCGAAAGAATACGGCTTGGTGGCCAGCAATATTCCTGACGAGCGGCCTCGAGGCAAGCCGAAGCGGGTCCGTTGAATTGAGCATGATCCCCTCAACGTCTGCGGCACAATGCGTCTACTGCAACCCGGAGAAGCCGAGCGGAGCGATGATGACGCTCGAACACACCATCCCGCAATTCTTGGGTGGGGCGTACGCGCCGAATAAGTTCAAGTCCAACCGAGTGTGCCAGCGCTGCAATAGCCTGCTCGGCATGTTCGTTGATGGATCCTTTGCCCGCACCTGGTGGGTTTCGAATTGGCTTCGCAATNNCGATCCGGTCCGTCCGATCGGTCTGCCTCTTATTTGCATGGGTCCCACAAAGCTCCAGCCGCCCGAAATCTCTGCGGATGAAGTCTGCGAGCTCTGGTTGGGGCCGCAGGGAGAGCAGGTGTACTGGATTCGGCCGCATGATGAGCGGCTCTACTGGTACAGCGGCGGCAACCCTAGAACCGCAAAGGAGATCGATAGCCGCGCGTATTTCTATTTTGCGCAGCAATCCAACGATGATCAGCTCAAGACATGGCTTTCCTTCCGCGACGCATTCGCCGAGGAGCGCGTCAAGAAAGTCATGTGCACGCAGGTCGCGGGTGCCAACCCGAAGGACATTGGCTTTTCCGATCCGGACGAGCGCGATCGCTCTCGCATCGAGTACTTCACCCAGCACCACATCGAAAACCCATGTCACGCCATCGCGCTCAGAATCGAACCGACGTACGACCATCGTTTCATGGCGAAACTGGGTTTGGGGCTAGGCTTCTCAGTCTTCGGGGATGAATATCTATCCACCGCTTACGCAAAGGAGTTGCAGAAAGGCACGTGGTTTCGAGGTGGGGCCGGTGGTGAAGTGCCGCAGGTCCGAGGACAGACAGCCCTGAGCGCCACCCAGCCGCTCTTCCATCAGCTGACGGGCTTGCCTGACGCTGTCACCCTAACGCTTTTCCCAACGCAGGACGCCCTGGTGCTCATCCTAGACATCGGGCGACACCTATCATGGAAGGTGGCCGCGTGTCTTCGAGATCAACTGCCCAATTCGCCAGGCTGGGCCTGGCTCGACTCTGGGCAGACGATCGTCATGTATAAATACCTGCAAACGGCGGTGATGCTGTCATTCCCGGAGTTCCTCGCCCACGTGAATGGAACTCACCTACATCAGGACCTCGTGCATCTCACGATGCGATTGAACCTTGCGCAACGGGGGTCTGGAGTTGACCCGGTTTAGTGGACACGTCACTGTCACACAGCGAGGTGTTCAATGCACACCGCGATCCCGCAGCGCCGGCAGTCGTATCGCCGGAACGTCCTCTCTCGCACTGCAATGCCATCCTCTTCAAGGACTGCACAATGCCCCGGTGCCCGCCGAAATCGTGCTTCGCACGCGCGTGCGTGAATGACATCTAATTCGCCATCTAGCGCGACAGTCGCGGTGCGACAAATAATATGGTGTCAGCTCCGGGCTTGCTTCGCCGGTCGCGTCCTCCAGAGCGCTTCAAACGCGGGCGAGAAAAATCTAAGAACGAGCCGGATCGGGACCTTTCTTAATCCGCAAAGGCGTCAGAAGGGAATATCGTCATCAAAATCCTCATGAGCGCCCGCAGACTCGGCTGGTGCATATGGCGATGGCGATGGCGGCGGAGCTGGACTTGCAGTCGGCAGCGGCGGAGGCGGGTTGACCGCTCGAAACGCATGACGAAAATCATCCCGGTCGTTCAGACGAATGAGGACCGGGTTTTCGCAGCTTGAGGCTTTGCCGAAAAAGACGGCATGGCGCTCAGGAATCGAGGACAATGATTTCGCGTAGTCGTGACCGATATAGTTGGCCAGGAATTCCTTGCCGGTATCATCAAAAGTCCGCATCGCAAAAACCGTGTTGCACTGGTTCAAAATGGTCTTCGTAACATTGGCTGTGCGTTGAGTGATCAAAAGACAGCCGAGACCGTATTTACGACCCTGCAATATCGCCCGCGCCGTTCCGCTCGTCGCATGTTTGTCGCCATCATTGACCACGGAGTTCCATTCCGGAACCAGTGAATGTGCTTCCTCGTATACCAGACATACCTTGGCGGTCGATGACATTTCCTTCGAGAGGATGAGCAGCGCAGCCTCAGTGATGATCTGGGTGATCTCTACAGGCGTAACAGTGAATAGCCCCGCGCCCCGGTGCCAGTCATTGCCGACCTTATACTGTTTTGGCTCCTGTTCTTGCTTTGACGCGACAAACGCCGATGGATTGTAGATTTTTAGCCGTCGAGGGTTTTTATCGGATAGGAAATCCGTAAGGTCCTCAAAAATAGCGTGTTTCAGGTTCGGTATTGAACCGCCGTCCTCGGGGTTCGTTTCAAAATGGTCGCGATCCCTTTCGGACGCGGCCTGGAGTTTCTTAAGGCAAGTGTCCTCATAGGTCTTGTCATAGAAATCGACGAGTTCCGTCGCGTACTGGTTGGTCAGGTCGAGGCAGATCACCTTGATGCCCTCGGCGATCATGCGTTCCAGCAATTCAATTCCGAGCATCGACTTCCCAATCCCCAGAATGCCCAGGATCGCGGTATTGTGCGTAACGAGATCGCTGATGCTTTTGATCTTGGTTTGAAAATTGGATTCCGGGAAGTGGCCGACAGAGGCACTGTTGATCTTATAGTCTGTCTTGCGCTCCAGATAGACGGGTGTGTTCAGCGCCGGTAGCCAGTTGCAAGGCAGGAATCTTTCACGCGCAGTGTCCCAAATGCCAATCTGCTGCGCCTGTCCGCGAAGGTAACCGTACGTGTTTTTATGCTGGACGATTTCTTCCTTGGTTAGACCAGCGACGATTTGATACATCACCTTGTTCTTACCAACCACTGCCGTCACGAGGCGTCCCTCTTCGAGGTCGCTGTTATCGACGATCTCAAAATATAGAGTTCCAATAGAGGCATCTGGCGCAACGAGGCCGACAATTGCCGACTGGGCATCCCGGGAAACTCCCTCATTCACGCAAATGGCTTCAATGACATCGTCATCCAGATGGTAGGCGCACTCATCGAGCGGCGTCGCACCGACCAGTGACTGGCTTTCCGCCGAGAGTGTTGTCAACTCGACGGTTCGGACAAGAATTCCCTCGGAGCGACCTACGTAACCCAGCGCGGCGACCAGTTTTTTCGGGCCGTGCCGGTCGCAGACGTAGAGTAGGGCGTTTTTCGGAATATCGACGTCGTCNNGCAGCACGATGCCGGGTTCCTGATACGCGATGACGTGCCCGGCGATGAATTCGATACTGGTGTGTGCGAATGCACGTTTCAGTCGATAGTAGGCTGCGATCATAAAATCGCCGAGTGACCACCAGACCGTGGCAATGGTCACCATGCAAATGACGACGGCCTCGATCCAAGAATCCGTATGGAAAGAAAAGATGGCGAAGAAGATCAGCGGTGTGTAAACGAATTTGGGATGGCCGATCAGGTCCAGAATGACACGAAGCTGATTCGATGCATGCTTCGCCCATCCTGATTCCAAGGCATTGATAGCGATGTTGAACATGGCGAGAACCACAATCAACAGGCTGATGACAGCCGCAATTGAGAACATCCATTTTTGATTGTTTGGCCAGTGTTCCCAGCCGTTGATGAGCATCAATGAAATCAGCGCTGGTACTGCATACGAGATTGCATCGACTGGCTTGACGTAGAACGGCGTAATTAGTTTTGAGCCGACAATCACAGACAGAAGGGCGGAATAAGCCCAGAACCCTTTATCCCCGAGAGGCGGGTAGGGGATGCCAAATAGCGCCCAGCATGCGCATGCAACCACCAACAGATCGATGAACACGGCAGCAAGCCGCTGCGGTTGAGTGAGATTGAATTCCTTTTTCAAGATGATACTTCCTTATATGCCGGTCAGTTTGGCGGTATTGCCGCGTGTTTCGACGTCGGATTATTTCGTCGGCGTCTTGGTGTAATTGAATCCGAATTCATATTCGTCGGGCGGAAGCTGACTCACCTCGATGGCCTTCCCGATGCCGTTCAATGCAAGCGTCAGAAAATTAATGCGTACCGCGAGCGCCGCAGGAAGCGGCAGCTTTGCGGCCAACAATGTGCGGGTGACGAGTTTCCGCACATTGCTCGCCGTCATCGGTCCGCCATGCTCAGAGACAAACAAATAGGAGCTATCGGGCCACTCGCGACGCAGTTCTCTCAACGCCCTTAACTCCGGACCCCGTAAGGGGTGCGTCGACGGTACGCCCCTCTTCAACCGTTGCACCGAGAAGAGTCCGGCTTTTAGATCAAACTGTTCCCAGCGCAACGCGATGGTCTCACTGACTCGAAGTCCGCGTCGGTACATGACCAGGAATAGGGTTCGGTCCCGGTGCCCATATCGCCCATCCGTGGCAGCCTTCATCAGCTTCTCCATTTCGGTCGGGGTAAGGTACTCCCGGGTACGCGATTCACGGTTGGTTTTTCGCCTGGGAGGGGGTACTTTCCCGTTTACGGTGTTTCGGGCAACCCTGCGGCGTTTCGACAATTCAACGACTTGGCTCATGGATCCGGAATATGCTCTCCAGTTAAGGGCGGCGGGCTCAGTGGATCGACGCAACACTTGCTTGCAGCTTAGCTGCTGGAGTTTTAAAACCCAAGGTCTCTCGAGGTCGTTGATTCAAGCGCAACGCCACCCAATACGGGCGTGTTTTAGGTGCGAGGTGGGTGACGTGTTGCTGCAGGAACTGGATGTGCGTGATCGCCAATAATTGTAGATCAAGCAAAATGTTGCTAGCGAAATGGTCAATTTCTGTCGTCTTATTCGGCGCGTTTGGGCTTAGCGGGTGTACGCCAACCCCAGCGACCGGAACGGATCTATCGCATGTTCGGGCCGAACGTGATCGAGATGTAGAAGTGCTCGTTGCGCAAGCGACGCCTGATAGTCTGGCTACAGCGGCTTGGCTAGCGCAACCACTTGCCGGTGAAGGGACGCCTGGAAAATCTCTGGAGCTAATTGAGCGCGCGGAGACGCTGGCACCGCATCGCCCGGAATTGGTCTGGTTGCATCGTGCGATTTGCGAAAGAGTCACGTGTGACACGCAGCCGCAGATCGAATCAAAGATTAGGATGTTGGATCCTGAGAATGGATTTGTATGGGCGTGGGAACTCCAACGCGGCCGGGAATCTTTTTACGCGCCGATGGTCACGAAAGCGCTTATTCGTACGGGTGCGAGTGCGAAGATGACGGCTTATACGAATCAACTCGAGGTCATGACCGTTGACGCGATGGGGATGGCGCGGCCATCCCTGAATCTCACCTCGCGGGTGGTGTACGGCATTGGAATGATCGCGGCAATGCCTATTCCTGCATTACTACAAATATCCAAGGCCTGTCGGCTGGAGCAGTTTGATCAACCGGCTCGACGTGCGGCATGCGAGACCTTAATGGCGCGCATGGAGCAGTCGAGTGCGGTGATCCTCCAGAGTATCGCTCTTCGTATTCAGGAGCGTTGGTGGCCGGTGGACAGCCCGCAACGTGAGGTTCTAAACACGAAGCGACGGAGACTCGACTACCTCATGGAGGTTTCAAGCCGCATGCGATGGTGGCGTATAAATCGGGACATGGCCGTGCGCATTGACGCGGCACGACGCACTGAACGGGAAGAAGACGTCGAACTTGCGATTGTGAAGTCATTCGGAATGTCTACTGAGCCCCCCAATGATTGGAAAGACAGCTTGCATCCAGGTAGTGGACATTGAATCTCGGCACTTTCCCTAAAATAACGGCATTATAGGGAAAGTCATCGCTTTCCCTACTATCCGAGTCGCCTTGTTACGGCCGAGGGTTTCTCCGAGCGCATCAGGTAGAGTGCGCATGAATCAAGTTGTTTGCACCAGACGAGACTCTCGGCTTTGAGGGACGCAAAATAAGAGCATGGATCAAGCTACCCATAACAAAATCATTTCGTTCATTTGGGGCATCGCGGATGATGTGCTGCGGGACCTCTTCAAGCGCGGCAAATACCCCGATGTCATTCTGCCAATGTGCGTCATCCGGCGCATGGACGCGGTGCTCGAGCCGACGAAGCAGAAGGTGCTCGACACCAAGAAGATGCTCGACGAGGCGCGCATCACCGAGCAGCGGGCCGCGCTTTGCGACGCCGCCGGACAGGCGTTCTACAACACCTCGAAGTTCACGCTGCGCGACCTGAAGTCCCGCGGCAGCCAGCAGCAGCTGCTCGCCGACTTCGAGGACTATCTCAACGGGTTTTCGCCCAACGTCCAAGACATCCTCGACAACTTCAAGTTCCGCAACCAGCTGCAGACCTTGTCGAAGGCCGACGCCATCGGCACGCTCATCAACAAGTTCCTTGACCCGGACATCGACCTCTCGCCGGCTGGTATCGACAACCATTCAATGGGGACGGTCTTTGAGGAACTCGTCCGTAAGTTCAACGAGGAGAACAATGAGGAGGCGGGCGAGCACTGGACGCCGCGCGATGCCGTTCGCTTGATGGCCAACCTCGTGTTCCTGCCGATTGAGGCAGAGATCAAGTCCGGCACCTACCTACTCTACGACTGCGCCTGCGGCACGGGCGGCATGCTCACCGTTGCCGAGGAGACGCTTATCGCCATCGGCGCGAAGCGCGGCCAGCAGGTTAAGTGCTTGCTGTACGGCCAGGAGATCAACCCCGAGACTTACGCCGTCTGCAAGGCGGACATGCTGCTGAAGGGCGAAGGCGAGAGTGCCGACCACATCGTCGGTGGCGCGGAATGGTCCACGCTTTCGCACGACGCGTTTCCGGCCCAAGAGTTCGATTTCATGCTCGCTAATCCGCCGTACGGGAAGAGTTGGAAGAAGGACCTCGAGGCGATGGGCGGCAAGGACGGTATGCGTGACCCGCGCTTCAAGGTGATGCACGACAGTGAGGAGCTGTCGCTCGTTACCCGATCCAGCGACGGGCAGATGCTCTTCCTCGCAAACATGGCCTCGAAGATGAATGGCAAGTCCGCCCTCGGCAGCCGCATCGCCGAAGTGCACAACGGCTCGTCGCTCTTCACCGGCGACGCCGGTCAGGGCGAGAGCAACATTCGCCGCTGGCTGATCGAGAACGACTGGCTCGAAGCTATCGTTGCGCTGCCGCTCAATCTCTTTTACAACACTGGTATTGCCACCTACGTCTGGGTGCTGTCCAACAGGAAGCCCGCGCATCGCCAGGGCCAGGTGCAGCTCATCGACGCATCTCAGTGGTTCAAACCTCTGCGCAAGAATCTTGGCAAGAAGAACTGCGAGCTATCGCCCGTGGACATCGAGCGCATCAGCCGCGCTTTCCTCGATTTCAAGGAAACTCCTGAGTCGAAAGTCTTCCCCAACGCCGCCTTCGGGTACTGGAAGGTCACGATCGAGCGCCCGCTGCGCTTGCAGAGTCAGTTTACGCTTAAGGCCATCGAGACACTGCGCTTCACTTCTGGTGACGAGGACATCCGCGTAGCGCTCTACGAGGAATTCGGCGACGACCTCTACGCGAAGTTCGCCAAGGTGTCCACCGCGCTGGAGAAACGTCTGGCCGACTGGGGCAATGACGAGGACGAGGGCGACGACGAGGAGGATGGCAGCGCAAAGAAGGGCCTGTCCGAGAAGAAGCGCAAGAAACTGCTCGATCCCAAGACCTGGGAGCGCGACGGCCGCCTGGTCGAGGTCGCCACGAAGCTGCGGACGGCGCTCGGTGACACGCTCTTCGAGGACCACCGCGTCTTCCGCGACCGCGTGGGCGCTGCACTCAAGAAGGCGGACATCAAGGTCGCTGCCGCCGACCTGAAGCAGATCCTCAACGCTGTGAGCTGGCGCGTCGACACCGCGCCGCCGGTCATCGCCAAGGTGCACAAGCCTGGCACGACCAAGGCCGACCCGCTGCGCGGCCTGTTCGAGGCGACGGTGGATGGTAAGCCCGTCGTTGTCGAGTACGAGCCCGACTCCGACCTGCGCGATACCGAGCAGGTGCCACTCCTCGAGGAGGGCGGCATTGAGGCTTTCATCCGTCGCGAGGTGCTGACCTACACGCCCGATGCGTGGATTAGAGAAGACGCCACTAAAGTAGGTTACGAAATCAGTTTCACCCGCCACTTCTACAATCCGCCGCCCCTACGCACTCTCGAAGAAATTGGGGCCGATATCCTCGCTGTTGAACACGAAGCCGAAGGGCTTCTTAACGAGCTGCTGACTCGCGAGGTAACGTGATCTCCGACCTGAAGCCCTATTGTGACTACAAACCTTCGAGCCAAAGCTGGCTGGGAGAGATTCCCAAGCACTGGGAGCTGCAACGCGCAAAATACTTGTTCGCGGAAGTCGACGATCGGTCCACGACGGGGCGTGAGGAGCTCTTATCTGTATCACATCTGACCGGCGTCACGCCGCGTAGCCAGAAGATCATTACAATGTTTCTGGCTAAATCGAATGTCGGTCATAAAATCTGCCGGCCACATGACGTGGTCATAAATACGATGTGGGCGTGGATGGGCGCACTGGGTGTAGCGCGTCATTTCGGCATCGTCAGCCCGGCCTACGGCGTATATCGGCCCCTGACCACCACTGAGCTCTTGCCCACCTATGCAGATTACCTACTGCGAACTCCGATCTACGCCGCGGAATATCAGCGCTGCTCGACCGGAGTTAACAGTTCACGGCTGCGACTCTACCCGGAACAGTTTCTTCGCATGGCGATTGTGATTCCGCCGCCCACTGAGCAAGCGGCCATCGCTCGGATTCTAGACTGGGCAAGCGGGCGACTAGAACGAGCGATCCTGGCGAAACGCAAGATCATCTCGCTGCTTAACGAACAGAAACAGGCTGTCATCCACCGAGCGATAACCCGTGGCCTCGACCCCTCAGTCTCGTTGCGGCCGTCTGGCGTCCTTTGGCTAGGCGATATTCCCCGACACTGGGAGGTTCGTAAACTCAAGCACATTACTCGGTTCATCAATGGGCTACCGTTCAAACCAACCGATTGGAAAGATGACGGAGTACCAATAATCCGGATTCAGAATCTAAATGGCTCCAGCGTGTTCAATTATACGAATCGCGCGGGTCTGCCGGAGGAGCTACTGATTAAGCGTGGTGATCTCATGTTCGCCTGGTCTGGCAATCGTGGGACGTCGTTCGGTTCATTCGAATGGACTAGCGAAATTACGGGTTATCTAAACCAGCACATATTCAAGCTCATAGGCTTCACGCTCCCCAAACGTTATTTCTATTATGTATTGCGAGCAGTGACGCGCCATGTCGAGGAACAGGCGGGCGGTATTATCGGATTGGTTCATGTCACTAAACCCGAGCTAGGTTCGGTTCAGGTCCCTGTCGCTCCGACGGAAGAGGCCAAATCGATCGCCGCGAGCATAGACGCCGCAACCTTTGATCTGGATCGCACAGTCGGGCAGCTAAAACGCGAGATCAACCTCCTTCGCGAATACCGCACCCGCCTTATCGCCGACGTGGTGACGGGTAAGCTCGATGTGCGTGAGGCGGCCTCGCGACTGCCCGAGGAAGCGCCGCCGGAGTCCGTCGTGGACGACACCGACGTGAGCGATGAGACCGAAGCTGCTGACGAGGAGGCCTTCTCATGACCACTGACACCAGCGAGAAGGGCCTCGAAACGCTCATCATGCGGCATATGACTGGCACGGACGGTTTCGCCGTCGTACCCAATAGGGTCGCCGAGCGGCCACCGCCCTACGGCGGCACCGGCTATACCGCCGGCAGCGCGCAGGACTACGACCGCGCCCACGCGCTCGACGTGGCCCAGCTTTTCGCCTTCCTGCGCGTCACCCAGCCTGAAACGTTCAAGATGCTGGCTATGGTCGATGCGAACGACGCCAAGGACATCAACCGCCTCAAGTTCCTCGCCCGCCTCTCCGGCGAAATCGGCAAACGAGGCGTCATCGACGTGCTTCGCAAGGGTGTGGAGCACGGGCCGGTACACTTCGACCTGTTCTATTGGACGCCGTCGCCGGGCAACGCCAAGGCCGGAAAGCTGCACGCCGAGAACCGCTTCTCGATCACGCGCCAGCTCGCTTACAGCATGGACGAGACGCGCCGCGCACTCGACCTGTGCCTATTCATCAACGGCCTGCCGATCGCCACTTTCGAGCTGAAGAACAGCCTCACCAAGCAGACGGTCGAGGACGCGGTCCAGCAGTACAAGCGAGACCGTGACCCGCGCGAGCGCCTCTTCGAGTTCGGACGCTGCGTGGTGCACTTCGCAGTGGACGACAGCGAGGTGCGAATGTGCACCGAGCTGCGCGGCAAGGGCTCGTGGTTCCTACCCTTCAACAAGGGTTACCACGACGGCGCGGGTAACCCGCCCAACCCGCATGGCCTCAAGACCGACTACCTGTGGAGAGAAGTGCTCACGCCGGCGGGGCTAACCAATATCCTCGAGAACTACGCCCAGATCGTCGAGGAGAAGGACCCGCGCACACGCAAAAAGAAGCGCAAGCAGGTGTGGCCGCGTTACCACCAGCTCGGCGTGGTGCGCCAGGCGCTGGCCGATGTGCACACCCAGGGTGCGGGCCGGCGCTACCTGATCCAGCACTCGGCGGGCAGCGGCAAGTCGAACTCCATCGCCTGGCTCGCGCACCAGCTCATTCGCCTGAAGCGCGACGACAAGGAAGTCTTCGACTCAGTCATTGTGGTGACTGACCGGCGCCTGCTCGATGACCAGATCCAGACGACCATCAAGCAGTTCATGCAGGTGGGCGCGACCGTGGGCCACGCCGAGCGCTCCGGCGACCTGCGCCGGTTCATCGAGGAAGGGAAAAAGATCATCGTCTCGACGGTGCAGAAGTTTCCCTTCATCCTCGATGAGATCGCGACAGAGGGTGGCAAGACCTTCGCCATCGTCATCGACGAGGCGCACTCGAGCCAGGGCGGCAAGACCTCGGCGGCGATGAGCCAGGCGCTCAGCGCCCCGGCGAAGGAGGAGGACGCGGGACCCGACCCCGAGGACACGGTGAACGCCGCCCTCGAAAAGCGCATCGCGGCGCGCAAGATGCTGACCAACGCGAGCTACTTCGCCTTCACCGCCACGCCCAAGAACAAGACGCTGGAGATGTTCGGCGAGCCGCTGCCGCCCGACGCCGAGGGCAACGTCAAGTACCGCCCTTTCCACAGCTACACAATGAAGCAGGCAATCGAGGAAGGCTTCATCCTCGACGTGCTCAAAAGCTACACGCCGGTGGACAGTTACTACAAGCTGGTCAAGAAGACCGAGGACGACCCGGAGTTCGACACCAAGAAGGCGCGGAAGAAGCTGCGCCGATACGTCGAGAGTCACGACCACGCGATCCGCCTCAAAGCGGAGATCATGGTGGACCACTTCCACGAGCAGGTGCTGGCCGCCGGGAAGATCGGTGGGCAGGCGCGGGCGATGGTGGTGACGAGTGGCATTGAACGGGCCATCCAGTACTTCCATGCCTTCAAGGCGTACCTGGTGGAGCGCAAGAGCCCGTACCAGGCGATCGTCGCCTTCTCGGGCGAGCACGACTACGGCGGCGCGAAGGTGAGCGAGGTGTCGCTCAACGGCTTCTCGAGTGGCGACATTGCCGGGAAGATCCAGACCGATCCGTATCGCTTTCTGATCTGCGCCGATAAGTTCCAGACCGGCTATGACGAGCCGCTCTTGCACACGATGTACGTGGACAANNTGGACAGGGTGCTCACGAACCTCAACGCCGTCCAGACCCTGTCGCGCCTCAACCGCGCGCACCCGCAGAAGCACGACTGCTTCGTGCTGGACTTCCAGAACAACAGCGAGGCGATCACCTTCGCCTTCCAGGACTACTACCGCACGACGCTGCTGGCCGAGGAGACCGACCCGAATAAGCTGCACGACCTGAAGGCGGCGCTTGACGCAGCCCAGGTGTACTCGCCGGAGCAGGTGCGGCTGATAGTGGAGCTGTTCCTCGCTGGCGCGGACCGCGACAAGCTCGACCCGATCCTCGATGTGTGCGTGGCGGTGTACGTGGACCGGCTGGACGAGGACGGCCAGGTGGAGTTCAAGGGCAAGGCCAAGGTGTTCTGCCGCACCTACGCCTTCCTCTCGTCCGTGATCCCATACAGTAACGCCGAGTGGGAGAAGCTCTCGATCTTCCTCGACCTGCTCACCCCGAAGCTGCCGGCGCCAAAGGAGGAGGACCTCGCCAAGGGCATTCTCGAAGCCATCGACATGGACAGCTACCGCGTCGAGAAGAAGGCGGCGATGAAGATCGCAATGGCGGACAAGGACGCGGAGATCGAGCCGGTGCCGACGGACGCTCACGGCCACAAGCCCGAGCCGGAGATGGATCGGCTGAGTAACATCCTGAAGTCGTTCAACGATCAGTTCGGCACGCTGTTCACCGACACAGACCGCGTTGCCAAGCGTATTCGCGATGACATTGCGCCGAAAGTCGCTGCTGATGTGGCTTACATTAACGCTAAGCAAAACACACCGCACACGGCCCGCATGGCCCACGATCAGGCTCTAGACAAGGCGATGCAGACACTGCTCAAAGACGATACCCAGGTTTACAAGCAGTTCGTTGAAAATGAATCCTTCCGTCGCTACGTTGCGGACATGGTTTATTCTGCGACAAGCGGCTAGTTAGGGGTTTGCGAGGGCAACCATCTCTTTGACTGTGTATTCTATGGATGGAGACAGGCGCGATGAAATCACGGGAATATGCCATGTCATTGGTGATAGCGGCCTTCCGTCAAGCTCTGAAAAAGAAAAAGACCGGAGTTCATTCAATGACACTGGCTGTCTTAAACAACCGCTTATTGCAGCTTACGGATCGTAAATTCGATCCAGAAGAATTCGGCGTCAGAGATTTGCGAGCTTTTCTGGTCGAGCTAGGTCCCGAAATTCGTCTGCTAGATGATGGAAAAGACGTTTGTGTCGAGCTCGCGGAGAATGCACGGCACGCGATCGTTCCGTCGGACGAAAACGGATAGATGGACACCGCTCATGCCATCCGGTATCAACTTGTCTTCTATAATGGCATCGCTGCCCCATTGGGAATTGTGGGGATATGTCGCCGCCGGAGCGGTAGCGATTGGCGTGATCGGGGAATCTATCCACGAATTTACGTCGTGGTTCAGGCGATATTCTTGGTGGGCTAATAAAGGGAGTAAAGCATCAGCGTTATTGTTAATCATAGCGCTGGTCGTTGAAGTGGTTATACAGGTAAAGGCCAACGGAATTAGCGGCCAGATAATCGCGTTCCTCAGCAACCAATCGGCCGAGGCTACTTTAAAGGCCGCTGAAGCCACGTTAAAAGCTGGCAACCTTGGCGTAACTGTAAATAATCTGCATTCCTTTGTGGAGCAAAATGAAAGGATTGCGGATGACCAGATGAAGGCGTTTAAGCAGTTTGCGGCGGACCAGAAAGTACAGAGTGATGCCGAAATAGCCACCTTAAAAACATACCAAATGAAACTCGCGGCGACACTAGCGACGGTGAAAAAAGATGAAGTGGAATTGACGGCATCAGTCAACACCATCAGCGAATTGCGCCAAAAGCTACACGACTTAACGACGAAGAGAGTATTAACCGAGCAGCAAGCAAAAGAGCTGACAAACGCTGTAGCACCGTTTGCTAAAGTTACATTTGATATGGCCTCAACTCGGGACTCGGATTCGCCATATTTTGCACAGCAGATTGGTCTGGCGCTTCAGAAAGCAGGGTGGGAATGGGCGTCACGGGTCGATCTTGGGAGCTTGGTTTTCCAAGGATTGCCGACACTCGGTAGCAATGTTTCACAGGGCTTACAGGTGGACCTGTGCAGGTCAGAGGAAAGCTCGCTCGCCGCGGCCATTAACGCGGTCTACATGGCTTTATTAGCGGATGGATTTGAAATGACGCACAATATTTTTGCGGACAATGAGGCTTCTTCTAGAAATGAGCCTTGCGGAAGGATACATTTTATCGTCGGCTCCAGACTGTAATCTGATGACCGCACAATAATTGAGGGTACATATAAAAATAGCCTGTTGGCCTTGAGCTACGATTCCCGTGCCCGGAGCAATCGCGAACCTCATTACGCGGTTTTGCCCGCGTCGTTCAGCGCATCTCAATATCAACAAAATCAATGGTGTGCGAAATACGAAGCAGGCCCCGGATTTGAACCTGCGTTTTTGCGCTTCCGTCGTGCGAGTTGAAACTGGACAAAATCTAACGCGGGATTCATGGTGCTTCGTAGGATACTCCCCACCCCGAGCGCCACGGACGTCCGAGGACGTTCGACAATTCGCCAAAAACACGGGACAAGTAGGAAACGACGATAAATCCGCTGAAACTGAGCTTGGCGCCGATCCGTGATTGACATCTAATTCGTCACCTCGCTCCGGCGGGCCCTGCTGTCGGATCAATCGGTGCTTGAGCGGCGGAACTCAGGCCGCCTGATCGAGCGGCGGTGCCGTCTTGGTGCTTGGTGCCGGGTTCGCGCTTGCCGTGTTGCGTTGAATCTCAACGGGTTTGTCGGCTAGGAGTTCGCCCGTCCATTGCGCCAACACTTTGCGCATTTCTTTCACGTAACCGTATCGGTTGTAGATGGCAGTGACGCTGCCATCGGAATGTCCGAGCACTTTCTCTATCAGCTCCCCACCCCCAGCGCCACTATCGTCCGGGGATGTCCATAGAACCTAGACATACCGTTTGAGTCTACGTCCGGAACCGACCGGAGATATTCGTTGACTTCCGCGCGAGGTTGACACCTGATCTCGCACCTTATATTTCGCGTGCCCAAATCGGAGTAGGCTTTGACTAGTCCTGCAAACGGGCGTCGAATATTGATCATGATTTGGTGACTCTGCAATAGTGGATACAAGAGCTTGCGGCGCCGGTCGGCGTCCAACCAGCGCGCCGGTTTACACCCTCAAGAATGCACCGGCTCTGCCGCCAAAGGGGGTGAAAGGCTGTCGCGGCAGTTTGGCCGCGACGTTTAATGGCATGGGAGGATGGGACATTCATGGAACGAACCGAACTAGAGCAGCTGCTCACGTGTCCGCTCAACTGGTCGACCGTCTGTGACGAGATCGAACTCGTCCACTGGCTTCAATTCGCGTGGTACGCGATCGCGCATCGTTACCAGGTGGATGGGGAGGTGCAGGTCCTCGTCTCCTATGATGACTTTGCACCGTCCGTGCCGGAGTTGGACTTGCTCGACGAGCATTCGGACCTTCGGTCAGAACTCCTCAATGTGCGTACGTGGCACGCGAAGGCAAAAGAGGAATACCTTATGCACTACCAGAACCTTCATCGGCAACGGGCGCTGCGCCGCGATGAATACCCCAAGCACTATCCGAATCTGACTTGGACCTTGAAGCAGGTGGTCGCCGAATCGAAAAAACGAGGTGACGCCGTGCTTCTTCCCGCGGTCGATGAGACCACGCAGGGCAAGCTTCTCTGGGCCGCGCTCGATGAGATTGTCTACCACCAGGTTAAATGCAATCAGCTTGAGGCTCATGGTGAGCCCGGGGCGCCCGCAGCCGCGCTCGCAGGCCTGTTCGGCCGCGATACGCTGATCCTCGCGGCCGATATCAATCGAATCGTCGGCGCCAGTGGGGGCCGAGAAACACCCTACCTGCTGTTCAATTTGAGCATGCCGAACGCCCTCTTTCATACCTATCCGATCAGTGCCGAGGAGTATCAAAGAGAAGAATTTCACGCCCACGTACAAGGCTGGAACTATGGCCTCCAGGATCAAACCCACGCGGCCCGCTAAAATTACCTCGCGCCTACGCTTGCGTTATCTGAGTCAAATCCTCCACGCCTTGTTGAGTTCTCGCGAAAGGCGATCGAGGGTGTTATACACAGTGAATTGATTGATGCTCAACTTACTCAAGACCGTCCGAATCTTTGCTTTCTCCTTTGCCGGAATCAGACAAAGGCGCAAAGTCTGATTCACCGTTTCCTTGGACCGGTAGGAATGCATTGTGAAGCAAGACGCTTGCCGCTCGAGACGCCCGGGTTGCGTATTCGGGCGGATGGGCAAAATATGAGGCGAGTTCTCCGAATCCACCCAGGCCATGACGACCCGGATTGCCTCCCTCGCGTAAGGGTGGTCTGGGGTTAGGATTCCCCTGAAAGGTTGCTCACGCTCGGGGAGGTGAGCCGTCGGATCGATCGCAAAGACAGCGCCATCGACGGAGCTCTTTGAATCATCGTCATCGAACACCGCCATAAAGAGCGCAACGAGCGGATTAGTAGACCAATCGAACAGGCGCGTGGGAGCACCAAAGTGCCGTGCGAGGAAGTATGCTTCGATCTCGTTTTCTTTCTCCAAAAGATAACCGCCAGCCTGAATGAACTGACCAACGATGGTTCGCTCGAGATTGAGACATTTCCGCTCAAGCTCTGCATCTGGTTCGGATCTTATCGTGTCAGATAGCTTGTAGAATCGCTGATCAAGCCAAAAAGTCTCGGCACGGTCGCGAAATTCTCGCCGATACACTCGGGGTATGAGTTCAAATGAGAGATCGGAGTGCCCGCGAAACCAGAGCCTTGAGAAGTAACCGTCCGTTTCGCTGTACTTCACGTCAAGGTCGCTTGCCCATTTGATCAGCTGATCCACAGAATCGCATGCTTCAGGCACCCCCATATCTGGATTCCAGAGTTTCGGTACGGGCATAAGCTATCCTAGATCTCTCGAGGGATTCCTCGTCACAGATGCTACACTCGGCGGCCGCCGACCCCACAAATTCTGCCACTTGCCCGATCCACCGATGCAAAACTCGTGAGGTGCCATCGGCGCAAAACCCGAGAGGCAGGGGTGCAATTCCCGTTGGGCCGTGATCTGTCGGGTTGGGCTTCCCAGTTTCGGCTCGCTGCATAGGATTAAATTCGGCCGTCATGAAGCTGCTTGAAATCGTCACCTGCGCCCGTCCGGTTCTGTTCGCGAATAACAGTCCCGAGTTTCCGTACTCGGTCGGTGGAACTGCGTTCATCGTGAAGTTCCAGGGCCGGAGCTACGTGATCACTGCCAAGCACGTAGTGAACCTTAGAAGTTTTGAGGCAGGGCAGTTTTGCATCCAATATCGACCCGATGCCCGGGACTTCTTGCCACTCGGCGGACTGCATCTCGTGCGCGATGCAGATAAGGAGGATAGCGACCAGTATGACATTGCGGTACGTGAAGTTGACGATAGTGTCGTGCGCGAAGAATTATACGGACCGTACCAGCCGTATTCGCTCTTGCAGATGGACCGCCTGACGATCTTCAGTGAGCACGGGGCCTACATCTATCGCGGCTATCCCATCGCGATGCGCGAGGTCGACTTCGAGAATCACAACATTGAACAAGGCGCCGTGACGACGAGAGCCGAGTATGTCGGCCGTACGCGGTATGAAGGCATTCACGAGCTGCGGCTACTCGATCTGGGACCGTTGCCGAGTATCGACGGCCTCAGCGGCTCCCCCGTTTTCCAGGTTCACAACGAGGAGGGTACCAAGTACAGCCGAGAAGCGTTCGCCGGTATGCTCATTCGGGGCTCGATCGAGTCAGGGAAAATTTTCCTCATCGAGCATCGTCGGATCATCGAGGTGCTGCTCCAGGTCGCCCAGGGCACAAGTTCATAGGGGCGCGGTGCGTCCTCCCGAGCGCACCCCCTACAAGGTGCTCGAGTAGTATCGGCCAACCGCTAGTCGGCGGCANNGGCGGCAGTCCATTCGGGCAATTGACCGCCGAATTCACGGACCACTTGAGCATTGAAATCGTCCCGTTCGCGGATCTTGGTTCGCACGAAATCGACAGCTTCTTCGGCGGTCAGGATTTGGATTCCGAAACGCTTACGCAGCGCGTCCCGATTTCCCAGGATGCCACCCGGTTGCGTCTTGGAATCCCCGTCATTCGTGACCAGGATAGCCGCGTAGTGGATCGCATCGGCCACGATCCGCACATCGTTTCGCTGATTCTCATCCTGCGCTCCGCGGGGGAAAAGGAGAGCCTCGATGCCTTGGAACCGCGCGCTACCCGGACTCTCGGGGTCCGTCATCGTGAATATCTGCTCATTCGCCTTTCGCGAACGTTGGGCATTGCCCCCGGCTAGAGCCTCGTCTCGAGCAGTCCCTGCCATATTGATCAGAATGACGCCATCGGCGTACCACTTCTCAAGTTGATTCACCGCAGGGAGCTTCTGGCGCGCGTTAATGAGGTTCGTATCAATGTGCAGTATCGGAATGTAGAGCATGCGCCGCTGCATGTTGAGTGTCATGCGGCGAGTATAACCACCTCGCGCGCCTCCAAAACGATGTCGCGCTTTGGCAAGCTCTGGGGGGCAGCCCGAACTCGCACTGGCCGCCAGTAACGTCGCCCAACTCGAAAACTACGCCACCCTCTGTCCCTCGGTGGCCGAGATTCCTGATTAAAGGAGTCAACTCAGGCGGGTATGAACTGCTCGGACTGAAGGATGCGCTCCCATTCAGCGACGCAGTCGCGGGCGAGGTGCTTGCCAGAGATGAGATTGCCGAGACCGTCTTTTGCACGCGAGACAAGTCCATTAGACCGAGGCTGTTCGCGTTACGACCCTTAACTGTTCCAGTGCCTTTACGATGTTTTCCATTTGTTGATTACACTCGCGGTTTCCGCTCTTTCGCTCATAGAGATAAACAAGCATTTTCATCGTGACCTCAAAGCATTTCGCCGCGTTAGCGTACTTGTAAGCGGCGAATTTCCAGTCGACCCCTACTGGGATGTCTGATCGAGCGCACGTCTGCTTCAGCTCAAGCGACGGATGGACGGCCATATCTCGATACTTCAGGATCTCCGTGATGTTTTGCTTGAATTCAGCGCTTACCCTCGCCGGAAGTTTGTATACGCGCCTGATGACCTCGGCGATTTGCTTTTCCCTCGCGGTTTTGTTCCTCTTCCATGCCTGGATCTGGACTTGCGTGAGCTTTGCGAATGGGCGAAGTTGATCGTAGAGCGCATCCAGGGATATTCCGCAGGCGACGAATACCTGTAGCGAGGGCTCTAGTTCCGCCACCAACAGTTCTCGATTGATCTCGTCATTCGCCTCCCATCGTGTGGCGACCGCCTCGGACGCCTGCTTGGCGTGGAGAAGTTGATCGTTCGCTATGCGGAGCCAGATGGGAAGAACATTGTAGGCGGTCGAAAGGATGGCTTTCGAGCTGTTGGATCCGGATTCCTCCAAGCTAATGGTCAGATCACCCGGCAATATCCCTACGGTCATTCCCTCAAATACCAAGATACCGTTACTCATATCGTTCTCGCATGGACAAATCAACCCGTTAGGACACGCTGCAGTCGGCGCCAACCTGCAACCGACCTCACTGATCGACGATAATGGGTGTGTCCGCCGTCTTCACCGCGACATCGCTCCAAAGCGCCGACCAGCGAGCCGCTTTCTTGGCGAAGGATAGACTCGCGTGCGCGCCGCTGGTAGAGGGCAGCGTGTCCCTCGTAATCGAGCGCTGCGTGTCCGTAAGAGTCGGCAGCACGTGCCGTTCGTAGAGCTTAGCCGCCGTCCCCCCATTGAATGCGATAAGTCGGATTCCGGGATGAATGTGAAAGAACGCGCGGAAATTGTTCGGGATCGCATCCTCCGCTATGGCGGCATCGAGACTGCCGGAGCGCGTGGCGGCTGCCAGAACATCCCAAAGCGCCACGCCGTGCTTGATCAATTCTGCCGCTCGACCTGGATAGTCGGACGGCAGTTCGGGCACGCGAGCGGCAACGATCTTCCAGAACGCATTCTGCGGGTTCGCGTAGTACTCCCCGCGCTCAAGAGACAACCGCCCGGGCAGGCTCCCGAGAATGAGGACACGAGAGCAGGGCGATGAAACCGGTGGGAAGCCAAACGACAGCATGGCGCATTGTCGCCCGTGCCGTGCCTGCCGGAAAGTTGGTTCCCGTCGACATCCTCGAAGCCCCTTAACAAATGGGCGCTCGAGGACGATAATCCCCACCGCGGTCCAATGAGAACAGGGAGGAGTTCGACATGGCAGCCAAGAAGCGGGACTCGCGAGCGGCAAAATCAGCCGGGCGTAAGAAGAAATCGAAAGCGCCGAAAGGCAGCGAGCGGGTCGCGAAACGCTTGGGGAGACCACTGTCCCAGCCGGCTCCCGAGGCGGCGCGTCTTCAAGCCGCCTTGCGCGACACGATCGAGCGCGACATCTCCGACCGAATGGCGGCGCACCAGCGCGAGGTCGAGCGGCTGCGCGCTGCGAGGGCGGCCCGACCGGATGCGCAACAACCGTTGATGATCCTGGCCCATGGAGATTCGTGGTTCAACTATCCCTTGAAGGGTAATAGCGTTGAATTGCCGGTACGGGACACCGACATCATCGCTCACCTCAAGAAGATGGGGAGCCCGTCGCCGAAAATCTTGAACATCTCGCACTTCGGAGACGCGACGACCGACGAGATGGGTCTTGCGAAACAGAAGCGCCTCATCAAAGCCTTGACTACGCCCGAGAATTGGCTTGACGGGAAGCCCGACGTGATCCTCTTTTCCGGCGGCGGCAATGACATAGCCGGAGACCCGTTCTGCATTTACTTAAACTACAAGACTACAGATTCGCATACCCCGGGCCTCGATTCTGACCGGTTCGCCGGGCGGTTGGCGTCCGTCAAAGCGTCCTATCTCGACCTGTTTCTCTTCCGGGATCGATACGCGAACGGCGTGCCAATCTTCGGGCACGGCTACGACAATGCGCGCCCGATGCAGCCGCATCCGCCGTGCACGGGACCGTGGATGAAGCCCTCGTTGGAATTCACCGGCTGGAACGACGAGGAGGGCGCTGCGATCCTCTTGGATGCACTCACGCGATTCCGCAGGGTGTTGATCGATCTCGAGGGCAGCCCTAAGAATTACGATTTCACGGTGGTGCACACCGAGGGAACTCTCGCGAAGTCGGATTGGGCCAACGAGCTCCACCCCTATCCGCCGGGTTTTAAAAAGCTGGCGGATAGATTCCTTGCCAAGCTACGCGATCGTTTTCGCGGCCGGATCTAGTGCGAGCGGAGGCTCATGCCGCAGCTCATGAAATGCGTGCGGCGGTGAGGAATGTTTAGCGCCGACGAGCGCAATGAGCGGTGGCTCAAGGTTTCTATCGGACTCTTGCGGTTTGAGGAGCACATGATGCCGTTGGTGCAGCAGCTCGGGCGTCTGGACGCCCGGTTGATACAAGCCGATGAGATGTGGCCCGATCGATTCTTCCAAAAAAATCTCTCCTATGAGGACGGCTCAACCCTTCATGAGCACATTACCTTGTCTTACCTGTGGGTCTTGGGGGCGTATGAATTCATCCGCACCCTCTGTGATCGCGTAAAGATGGATGATCACGAAAAGACGCCGGAGGAGATCCGCAATATACTTCTTGAGGCAAAGCAGCGATTCGCACGGATCCGGGTACCGCTCGCCAAAATGGAGCCGGCATCGAAATTCGCAGCCGAGGACGGGCCGATTGCCTATCCCGGCTTGAAACAGGGCGCAGGGGTGGCATGGCAATTGAATCCGAACACAATCGTGACCCGCCGCGAATTGTCCGACGACCTGCTCCAGGCCTTGGAGCGTCGACGTTCAGCATTCTTAAGATATCGGGCAGACCAACATCGACGGGAATCCGAGCGAGAGCCGTTGCCTGAAAGCTCTAGCCCGTAGGTGAGTTCGAGCGAGATGAGTGAGCTCGGAAGGAATCCTTAAATCCCTGCACTGCTGCAATGAAGCGACTGCGAGTCCTGATCTACAAGCGTACGCATACCGGCGATCCAACGCGTGAGGGAGTCTTTGGGTTGAGTGACTGTATGGGCCAAGTTCGAGCGCGGAAGTTTGACGCCGTCATTAGTGTCGGCGGCTTAAGCGCGGAGCCGCAAGCTTGTGGCATTGCCGGGCGAATCACCTGGGTCGGCGCATGCCGCAGCGAAAGCATCCCGGTGGGATATCGCGGCCCGATCGTGGAGTTTGATCGGTTTAAGCTTTTCGACGAAGCCGGACCAAAACTCGATTCCCTTGCCCCCGCACTCGCGCATCACCTGTTTGCCATCCATCGCCGCGTTATCATGTCAGACGGACTCAACGACACCATCCAGCGCGAAATTACGAAAATCCTAGCCTTGGCGATGGCACCGGGCCGAACTACTCTCGAAGCGGCCGCCCCAAGGCCTAAACGCGCGCCGGCGCGTGTGAAAAGCGGAATTTGTTTTCCCCGCAAGCGACACCGAATCTGCTAAAGGTTTGTGGTCGCTGTCCAAGCGAGCTCGGCGCGCGCCGCGAAAAACTCCACGCAGGCCAACGATCGGAAATGATTCTAAGTGCCATTCAATGATGATTCGTGTGAAACACACGCGGAGGCATCTCGAAGTTACACGAATCCGTGTGACGTTGCAGAGATCCATCCAGAGTAGAATAGTGCATCTAAAAATGAGTGCTGCCAGTGTCTTTTATTGACCTCGATCGACGGTTCCTGCGCTGGAGCGAGAAACAAAATGACGCGGCTGAAGTTTACGCCTGGCTGCGTCACCACTCGCGCCATGACCTCGACTGGCCAAAGTTGTTGCAGCATCATCGCGTCGTCATTTTGGCGGAGGCGGGCAGCGGGAAATCCGAGGAGCTCAAAGAGCAGGCGCGGCGCTTAGGTTCAAACGCCCAGTTCGGCTTCTATGCCACGGTCCAAGATGTCGCGCGCCAGGGTCTGGAGGGTGCCATTGGCAATGCAGGTCGAAGCCGCTTGGAACAATGGCAGGTGTCGGATCAACCCGGCTGGTTTTTCGTCGACAGCATTGACGAGGCCAAACTCGACAAGATTCAATTGGAAACGGCACTGCGAAAGCTCAAGGATGGGTTTGAGGTGGCGCGGCATCGCGCCTACTTGGTCCTGTCGGGCCGTCTGACCGATTGGGAGTTTCGCGCGGACCTAAGCCGAGTCGCCGAATACCTACCGGTGCCACCGGAGCCCAGCGCCTTACCCGCATTGACGCCCGACGCGCTGCTCATTCAAACCTTGCGGGGCGAGCGGCGCGAAAAGCCGGATGACAAAGTCATTGCGCCCTTGGTTCTGCTGATGGCGCCATTGGATGTCGAGCGGGTTCGGCGATTCGCTGCGGCCAAGGGCGTGACGGCGCTGGATCGCTTCATGGCGGCGATTGAGGAGGCCAATCTATGGTCGCTGGCCAGCCGGCCTAAGGATTTGGAGTGGTTAGTCGCCTATTGGCGCCGCTATGAGCGCTTTGGACCGCTGGCGGAAGTACTGGCGACCAGTATTAACGAGCGCTTGCGCGAGACCAACCCTTTTCATGCGCAAAGCGATCCGATTGCCGAAGATCGCGCACTGCTCGCGCTGGAACGAATTGGCGCGGCCTTTGTATTCGGCCGACGCGACAAACTCTCCATTCCCGACTCCGAGATTTCCTTCGCCCCTTCGGCCGATTTCGACCTGGCGCACGTGCTCCCCGATTGGTCGGCGGAACATCGGGGTCGGCTCCTGATGCGACCGGTGTTCGATCCGGGGACGTTCGGCCGGGTGCGGCTGCACAACGACAATCTGGGGGAAGTGCGTTCTTATCTCGCCGCCCGGTGGCTCAAACGCCGACGCGACCAGAACTGCTCGCTTCAAGCTCTGCTTGACCTGCTATTTGCAGACTCCTACGGGGTGTCACTGATCAAGCCATCGCTGCGCCAGACTGCGGCTTGGCTCGCCATCTGGGACGCCGACGTCGCGCGCGAAGTCCTCGGGCGCGAGCCGCTGTTGCTGCTGACCGAAGGCGATCCGGGCAGCCTCCCGTTATCGATCAGGATCGCGGCGCTCAAGCGTGCGGTCGCGGAAATGCTCGCGGGCGGTGATCGCCTGGTGCAGTTTGATCAAGATGCCTTAAGGCGCTTTTCAACCCCGGATTTAAGTTTAGAGATTCGCAAACTGTGGACCGCGCACAAGGCTCATCAGGAAGTGCGCGAACTGTTACTCCGCATGATCGGACTCGGCCGCCTGAAAGCGTGCGCGGATATCGCGGCCGAAGCCCTGTTCGGATCGTATACGGATCGACATACGTTGATATTTGCCGGACGCGCACTGGCTGCAACAGGGGACACAGCCACCTTGGCCCGCTACGCCAACAAGATCAAGGCCGACTCTGCTGCACTGCCCGGGCGCGTGCTGTGGGAGGCGCTCGATCACTTGTTTCCCGCCGTCATTTCGTTGAATGAGCTGCTCACCATCCTGGGCGGTATGAGCGAGACGGTTCGCGATGAATCCTTGAGTATGCAGATTCAGGGTCCTAAATTAGCCGAGCACCTCAACACCCGCGCGGATCTGGAAGCCCTCTTGACTGGTTTACTCGCCCAATTGGGAGCCGCCCCTCAATCGCTGTACTCCGCCGAAACAAGCGCCGAGAAGGCATACATTCCGATGGTCACCGAGACCGCGCACGCACTTTTGAAACTCGCCGGCGCGAACGAGGCACCGCCGCTCGTCATCGATGCAGCGCTTCGGGTCGGAGAGCGGCGGCGCTACCGCGGCGCGTCGGAAGAGAGCAAGGAATTCCTTGACGCACTTCGCGCATCGCCGGAGCGCCGGCGGGCGGCGCTGTGGCGCGCGGTCGATCGCTTTACGGGACATCCTGCGTTGCGCGGTCAAGAATTGCAGCGCGTATACCAACTCGAGCTTTTGGGCTGGAGCACGGGTCTTGGGCCTGCCGATGTGGACTGGCTGCTGGTGGACTTGAAAGCCCTTGCGTCCGAATCCGATCGACGCATGGCGCTCGGAATCCTCATCGAACTGTGGGTGCAGAATGGCCGTGATGCCGCACTATTGGCGCGCATTCAAGCCGTAACTGCGGATGAGCCAGCGCTCGCGACACAATTGAATTCGTGGATGACTCCTCGCGAGCCATCGGCCGAAGAACTCGAATCACGTGCGGAGCTCGCCCGGGTGCAGGCGGAGGGCGAGGCGGCGCAGGCCGAACGCGACCGTTCATGGCGGGAGCTTCTGGATAAGCTGCGCGCCGATCCGGGCATCCTGGGCCGGCAACCACCGCCGACGCCGGAGCGCGTCGACTTCCATTTCTTTAATCTGTGGGAGTTGCTGCGTAGCACCGATGAACGGCGCAACCACAATGCCATCGATGAGCTGCGGTCAGTGGAACCGATTCTGGGCGCCGAGCTGACCGCGGCGTTTCGCGACGCCCTGGTGGGCTTCTGGCGCCAATGGACGCCGACCCTGCCGAGCTCGCGGGCGCCCGATCAACGCAATGTCGTCAACAAGTTTGATTTGATGGCCCTCTGCGGTGTGTCGGTCGAGGCCAGAGAGAGCAGCAGTTGGCCTGCCGGATTATCCGCGGCCGATGCCAAGAAGGCGGCCGAGTTTGGGATCCTTGAGATCGGCGGCTTTCCCAGCTGGTTCGAAAAGCTCACCGTCGCGTTCCCTAACGAAGTACGCGCGGCATTGATGACGGAGATTCGCTCGGAAATCGATCTGGTGCTAAGCGGCCCTCATCACGGCACGCTGGATGATGTCGAGTATGCATCGCCGGCGGTGGCGCGCCGTTTCGCGGAAGCGTTGTTCGATTTGTTGGCGGCACGAACCGACATCCCGGTCAAAGCATTGTCGTCGATACTGACCGTGATATCGCGGGGTCTCAATGCAAGGCAAGAAGAGTTTGCCGCCTTCGCGCTCGCGCGCTTTGCGGAAAGTCAGGATTTACATCTAGCCGCGCTGTATTCTAGCGCGGCGTTTAAATTCACGCCGGCGCCGGCACTGACCGCCTTGCTCGCCAAGCTTGATGCGCTTGACCCCGACGATCAAACCGCGTTGGTACAGCACACGTTGCCGGAACTGTTTGGCGATCGAATGTCAGGTCGAGAGGCCGCCGTATCGGAGTTCCCCTTTGAGGTGCTCGTAAGACTCGTAGACATCGCCTTTCGCACCATTCGGGTCGAAGACGATACGCAACACGACGACGGTAAGGTCTTCTCTCCAAATGGCCGGGACGCCGCGCAGAACGCACGCAATGCGCTCTTTAACCGGCTCTATGAGACACCCGGGCGAGCGACCTTCGAATGTCTGCACCGCTTGGCGCGACAATCGGGATTTCCCATCCCACCACAGCGCTTGCAAGAGTTGGTATTCACCCGCGCGGCGAATGACGCCGAGCACTCGCCGTGGCCGCCGGCAGAAGCATATGCGATGGAGAGCGCATTCGATTCCGCACCCAATATGCCGATTGATCTGCAGGGGGTCGCACTGCGGCGGGTGTCCGATATGGAATACGCGTTGCATCACGATGATTTCGCACAAGGCCGCGAGTTTAAGAAGATGCGGCCGGAATCCGCCGTGCAAATTTGGGTGGCCGATCGTCTGCGCCTGAAGCAAGGTCGCGCCTACTCAGTGGAACGCGAACCTGAAGTGGTCGAGGGCAAGGCGCCCGACATTCGGCTGCAGGCTCGTAATACCGACGCCAGCTTGCCGATCGAAATCAAGGTCGCCGAGAGCTGGACGTTGAAGGAATTGGACGACGCGCTGACGATCCAGTTGGGCGGCCGGTATCTGCGCGCCCAGGACGCCCATCACGGCGTGCTGTTGGTGGTTCACCAAAAGGCTCGCCCGCACGGTTGGAGGAATGCAAAGGGTCGCATGCTGACCTTCCCGCAAGTCATCAAGCATCTGCAAAAAATCGCCGACGCAACCGCAGCGGTCGCACCCGATGCGCCTCAGGCGCGCATCGCGGTGCTGGATGTCTCTGATATTGGAACAACCGCTCGAGAGAGGAGGCCCAATCCGAAGCCAGCTCGCGGAGCGAAGCGAAAGCCAAACAAAGTACCCAAGGCTAAGTCCAGGCACGGAAAAATCAATAAATCCAAGAAGCCCGCTAAGCCCAAGAAGCCCAAATAACTTGTAAAGCGGCATCGAATGGTGACCAGGAATTTGTAACCAGCCGCTTTTAAATACAGCGACTTGTGGCGCCAGTCGGCGTCCAAGTAGCGCGCACACTACGCATAATCCAGACTGAGTTGAGTTCCGCGGCTCGCGTCCGCATGAGCAAGCCGTTGTTGACCCGCAGTGCCACCTGCGGCCGCGCAATCTGCCATCGTGATCTCGGGCATCTGGTATTTCGATTACGGTCCGATCGCAGGCGAAGCTGAAGAGAAGGCATGAAGGCATTGCCATCCGGCAGTTTCTACACCGAGCCTGGCGGCGTTGCGCACTTCGCGGAACGATAACGGATCCCGCAGTTGTCTGCATTACGGGATATCGTCGTTCAAGTGTTCAAATACGGTCTACGTCAAGTAAGGCCGCACGCGGTAGAGTTGTTTGAAGCCCTGCTTCCAATTACTCAGCGACCTTTCAGCCCGCTAATTGGAGTGTTTCGTACCGTACTCCCCACTCCCCCCACCACCGACGTCCGCTGCCGCCCGCGAGAGCTGGCTGAAATACAGAACTAAGATAAAACGCTGAGAAAAACGCCGAAACTTGGTCTTGGCATTGGTGTGCAATTTACACCTAATTTGCCACCTCGCTCGGTCGCATACGGTAGCGGGCGCACGCATTTTCTCGAGCAACCCTGGCACGGCGTCCAAGCGGGGTGAACTGCCCAGGAGGGTCTCTCCCGGCAGCAAGACTTGCGTGTGGACAGTCGAGCTGTGGACACGGGTACATTTTGCGTCAGCGCGCGAAAATATATTGCCGGCCTCGCGCGGTGGAGACCATCGCGAGCGTAACCTCGTCGAACAAGTTGCCGCCAGCCAGCCAGGTTCGTGATGATTAAAGCGTGCCCGCAGCGGCGGGCGCGCTGGCCAATATGACGGTATCGGAAAGGATCAGTTATGGCTGAGACAAGGCGACCATTCTCCCCGCCCGTTATAAACGCTGTGATCGCAGTTAGGGACCATGCGATCGCAGTAGCTTCGCTGGTGCACTACGACCTGACCGATGCGGTGCAGCGATATCTATTGTCGTACTTCTGCACTGGCATTGAACTCTCTGGCGCCAGCATCTCCCTCGCTCAGCAGACGGAAAATATCGGAATTCCGATCCTTGCGCGGTCGATCCTTGAAGCTCACGTCGACTTCAAGTGTTTGCTGGCGGATCCGGGCTATGTGGAGTGGATTGAAGCGGCTCACGATCGCGAATGGGCGAAGGTGATTGACGAGGCCACCAATGCGGGAGGTGCATACCTGGCGAAACTCGGAGCGGAGCCGACGGTACGGCAAGAGCGTGATCAAATCGCAACGCGAGAGACGGACCGAGTGGCGCGGGGCATTAGAAAGCTCAAAGCGATGGAGCGGTTTAGACGAGCTGGAATGCAAGGGCTGTACTACTCGGTCTACAACTTCCTTTGCGCCGAAGCGCATAACGATGCACGCGCTTTGATTAGCAGGCATATCAAGGAAGACGCAAATCAGGTTGTTCGATTAACCATATATGGAGACGACCTGGGCTTTGACGAGACAAGCTTGATGCAGGTGCACGACTCGCTGTCCGCCATGACCGAAGGTATTTGCCAGAGGTTCTCGATTGCGGAGCCAGATCGAACAGCCGTAGACACTACCTTTGCCGAGGCTCGGAGTTATATGACGAGTGTCGAGCGACGACGGTAATGGCACGTCATGGCGAAAGGGAATCACTGCGGCAGGGAGACCGCATACCGAACGAACGGAGTTCCATGCCCGCCCTGATGCTGGAATATTACGAGCCCACCCTCAACCGGCTGCACTCAACGAAGGGCGCCGAAATTGAGGCTGCGCTCCTCCAGGCCGCGCTTTGTATCCGTTCGCAGTACTTTAAGACATACAGTGTTGGAGTCGTCCTATCTGGGCTTGCGGGGCACAAGGTACTCCGCGGGTACCTTGGGACAGTAGAGGCAGAGTTGGCTCGCATTCTCGGCAAGCACACGGTTGCGTTTTGGATTCACCTCTATCGGCGTATTGCGCCGCGCCTACACGGTGGTCACGGCGACAAGACCGACCCCACAACTGCTCGTTTGGTCCGAGATCACCTTGAGTGCGCCATCGCGAAGTTCGGGTGTTTAAAGGAATCAGGTGATATTCGCCGTTCCATCGGCCTGTCTGCGACCGTGGTTCTTGGCGGCCGGTTCCTGCGGGACCTGAAGTTAATCATCAAAAACCAGCGCGAACGTGATGCATTTGTGCGAAGCGTGCTCGAAAAGGACCAGTTCGTTCTTGTTGAGTTCGGGCTCTCTGACCTGATAGCCATGTACAGAGCTGAGGGGCTTGCATATGAATACTGGCTCACGACGGCAAAGCTGCGAACAGTTGGTAAGGGTGCCTCATTAATCCTTGAGCCGGATGGATGGGCTTACAGACAGGACGAGTCCCTGCAGCGGCTCATAGAAAGTTTTGACCGCCGCATCGAGATCGGCGGAGGGTTTGCCACCCGCATAGGAACTCTTGTCGGACGTGAAACGGAAAGCGCCGCAAAAACAAAGAGGATCTTCGCACCCATATACAACGCGGTTGGCGAGCAGCCAGATTGGGTATTCGAGGATTTAGGTCTTCGAAGTGCCACCGGACGACCTGTGGTCAATTTCCTGGCGGTTCTGTTGAATGCTACCGGCTTTCTGGATACCCATGAATTCCTTGCGGTAGATTTTGAACAGAGAAATGGCTATTCGCTGGAATACTTTTTACTTGTTGTTGCCGCACTCTCCTGGCGGGTTGTCCTGCCAGAGCGGCAGCTTTTGGACGCGGTAGGAGGCAATAGACGGGCTTCGGCCCTCGCATTGCTCAACGCGCTTCGCCGAGCCTATGTAATGGTCCACGCCGATCCAGAGAGTATCCAAAGGTCAATTTTGTGGTACCTGGAAAGCGCTCTGGACTGCAACCGGGAAACGCTTGGACGGATCTCCCCGCTTCTACCTCGCATTCTCGCCGACTTAACTCTTACTGAAGCCATGCAAGGTCGAATCGCATTGTGGACACGCGGTCCAAGATTCCCGCTGATACCTGGATCACAGGGCACGTTGATCGATTCGCAGGGCATGATCCACTTGCTCCACAATCTATTTGTGGGATTCCGGCCTTCCCATCAAGCCCTGCAAGAGCGGGGTATAGGCTTTGAGGAGCATTTGCGTAGAGAGCTTGCCGCAAGAGGCGTCAGTCTCCAACAACGCTCGTACACGTTTTCAACAGGGCCGCGGGAGATTGATGCGGCGGTCCGGCGGGGAAGTACTCTTTGGCTCGTCGAGGCTCACAGCATGGAACGGCCACTAGAATTTGAGATCGGGACTCCACGGATAATTGAGAGTCGGAATGAAAGATTTGATTTGAAATTGAAGTCTGCGCAATCCATTCAAAGGCAATTAGAAGAAAGCCCTACCGGCGAAAACTACGACGTTCGGTGGGCAGAAAAGATTGAACACGTTGTCGTCTCGCCGTTTGTAGAATGGATCTGGAGTGAAGATCCGAGACTTTGGATAAATGCAGACGTTCCGCGGATACTTACGCCCGCCGAGTTGTTCAAACTTATTGGCTTACCGGCTGTGCCATGATCCGCACCGGCGGTTGCTGCCGGACGAACGGCCCGCGTGCGCGGTTGGGAATGTGGTCGCAGTGAAGCCGCTGCGGGGCTCCGCGAGGAGCTGTGCCAAAAACATGTCGAGCTCAGATTGGGCTCGGCAGGGCCGCAGCGTTGTGGGCGACAAAGATCCCCTGCGTCATGCGAAATCATCAAGGACTTGGAAACCGTTTGCTGTCACACGGAGGCGCAGCGTGGGCCGATACCGTGGCCACGACTGCCAGGCACATCGCCGGACGAATTCCGTTTGCCATTTGTCGCTCCCTGTTGCCTATCGTTCCCGGAGCGAAGATACCGCGAGATCGAGCGGCCGGCGCAATTGTTGTATCGGACGGCGCTGGCGTTGGAAACTGCCGCCCGGTGGCGAGGGAATGCGCAATTCTACTCTGGTGAGGCGATTCTGAGTCTCGCCGACATGGAAGTTCTTCTATCTGGGGGAGACATGCCGAACTTGAACGCCTTCGTTGGCCACAGCTTTGCTAAGGAAGATGAAGCCGTTGTCAGAGCGCTCCTAACGCTACTGGACAGCATCGAGAACGTTATGCCCTCATTTACTTGGGACCACGCCGAAGCTGCGGAACCGAAGGTCTTGTCCGTCAAGGTCCGCGAGAAGATGAAGGAAAAGAACCTTTTCATCGGCATTTGTACTGCGAGAGAGCAGACGGCGCAGCCGGCGCAATCGCCGACTCTTCTCACGTCTTGGTTTCTCCCGAAGACCCAACTCGCAGTCGAGCGTGCTTCTGTCGAAGTTAAAACAGCAGACTGGATTATCCAAGAGATCGGTTATGCGCTCGGCAGTAACATGGACCTGATCCTTCTCCTTGAGGAGGACGTCAGGCGGCCCGGCGGATTGCAAGGGGACTTAGAATACATTCCTTTCAACCGCAAAGAGCCTGAGAAATGTTTTGAGAAACTCTCCAGCATGCTCGGCACACTATCCCCAAAGCCAACACCTGCGGTTGAATCGCCAGAAAAACCTGCGGCGGGTGAGTCCACTCAGGTCGCGGGTGATAATCTTCTCGCGCAAGCCTACCTTTTGCCGGACCCAAGTTGGAAGGCCGAGACATACATATCGCGCTTCCGCTTCTCTATTCTCATTGACGATCCCGGGTCCCAGGAAAGGATATCTGAGGCCTTTCGGAGCAGCCCATTATCTCAAGACGAAGAGGTCCGCGTGGGGTTTGAAGCTACGCGTATTTCTCAACGCGCACAAGTCTACAAGGAGGACTGGTTAGACCCCTTACGGCAACTGGTAACGGAACACCCCACGCGCGTAAGTCCGTACTTGGCGCTGGCGGAACGATTTGCAGCAGCGGGTGAAAATGAGTGCGCAGCGAACAATTACGAACTAGCTGCTCAGCACAGCGCGCCACCACACAAGAAGATCTGGTATTTGATAGATGCGGCAGCACGGCGCACCGATGCGAAGCAGCCAGAGGCCGCGGAGAATCTACTGAGAGCTGCTGCTGAGTTGGTGCGCGCCAACCCTAAGCATGAAGCTGATGGGTTGGGGCGAATATCATACGTCTGGAAGGAGTTGGGGAAGACGGATCTATTTCTTGCTTGCGCGGAGAGGTGCCTGGAATTGGCTCCCGATAGAATAGATCCAAGATTTGCGCTTGCGCATAAGTACGCCGACCTCGACCGCGATGCGGAAGCCCTGTTTCACTATCGACAATACCTTCGCGAAAAGGACGACCCTGGAGGGTGGAACAATCTTGCGGTGGCCGCCTCGGCATTGAAATTGCCGGTTACAGCTATTGATGGTTACTTACGCGCCGACAAAGAGGGCAATACACTTGCCACTAGCAATCTAGCCTTCGTCAAGTTAGAGGCAGGCTTTGCCGACGAGGCAATAGAACTGTGTAACCAGGGATTGAAGGCGAAAGAGCCGAATCCTCGGCTATATGATGCGCTGGCTAAATGCAAACGGGCTCAAGAGGACGAAGCCACGAAAGAGTCCGAGCTACTGGGTGCAACGAAAGACCGCCGAGAAGTGCTTCGTGCCACAGGGAAGGCGAGTTTGCTGGCGACGCCTGATAGCTTGCACAGCACCTGGCAGGGGCCACGCTGTCAGTTATCCGCAACGCTCGATGGCTCCCGCGTCGTGATGGTTGGCACATACGAACGAAAGTTGGGCAACACCCTAGGCAACTTAATGAGCGGCTTGTTCACCGACAATAGAACCGAGGCCGTAACTGTGGAGTACGTCGGAGAGTTGCACGGCGAGGCGTTCATTGGAAAAGTCAGAACCTCGACACCCTCCGAGGTAGCCGGTTTGCTGTCTCTCGCTGGGCGCGAAGGAAGCGATTGCTTCGGCTATTTGGATTCCAATGGCACTCAGTTGGTGATCTTGGAGGGAAAGAATCGATACGCTCTGTCGGCGTTGGGTGGCGGCTGAGAGCCGGCCTCAAAGGTTAGGTGTCCGTCGCGAACGCGAATTACCGAAGCGGTATTATCTGTCGGAAACTCGCGAAGCGTGCCCACGATCTGAACCTACTAACTTGCTATTCGACATGTGCCGGAGAGATCCACTGCTGTTCGGATACATCGTAACCGCCCGGTCTGGGCAC
>PKXS01000053.1 GCA_003132425.1 Gammaproteobacteria bacterium
TAATTCCTGCGCAGAGCCGAAACTTCTTCCGACGCGTTAAAATCTGAAAAGAAATGAGGCAATCCATGGCGCAAATGCGCCTATATTGTCGATGATGCGAATTCTTCGGTGGATCTGAAATTGAAGGCTACGTAAGTGACCACTTCCCCGGCAGTTGCAGTCTATGCCATCGATCCGGGTGTCAGCCGGTTTACCGTCCGAGCGTTCGCCAACGGAATGTTCTCGGCCTTTGGTCACAATCCGACCCTGGCTATCCGCGACTTCGAGGGCGAGGCGACGTTCTCCCCCGATGCGCTGGATGAGGCTCGGTTGGTGATTCGGATCAAGGCTGCATCGCTCACGGTAACCGACCGTATCAGCGACCAGGATCGCCGTGAACTGGAACTCACCTTGAACCAGGACGTGCTCGAGACATCCCGATATCCGGAGATTAGCTTCGAGAGTACCAAGGTGTCGGCCAGCGAGGCTGGCGGTGGCCAGTTTTTTGTGAACGTGGTGGGTGCTCTAACGCTTCACGGAGTCTCTAACACTCAAGCTGTGTCGGCGCAGATCGCTCTCACGGGCGACATGTTGCGTGCTCATGGGGAGTTCTCCGTTCTGCAAAGCGCCTATGGCATTCAACCTGTCTCAGTGGCTGGGGGCGCGCTCAAGGTGAAGGACGAGCTGAAATGCTCATTCGACATAGTCGCCCGGAAAAAGGTAGACAATAGTTGAAGGTGTTCTAATGTGCTTGGCTATTCCGGCCAAAATCGTTGAGTTGTTTCCGGAAGAACAGAATCGCGCGCTGATTGAAGTGGCGGCGTTCTTGCAGCGAATCGCGATTGCACAAGTAGTGCCGGAGGCCGCTTCGCAGGATGAGGAGTTCGATGCGGAGGCGCTCGCGCGGCTGGCGAAAGCGCTATCGCCCGAAGATGTCCAACTCTACTATCAAATTGCGCTCGGCGGACGGCGAGATTTGGCGATGGCGCCCGAGCCACGTACAGGGTTTGAGATGAGCTTGCTCCGCATGCTGGCATTCCGCCCCGATGCGCCGGCATCCGGGCGCGTGGCCCGCCCCTCTAGCGCACTTGGTCCGACCGTCATCGACGCGAATTCCTGGCCGGCGGTGGTGGAGGCGGCCAACTTGACGGGCATGGTGCGCCAGTTCGCTCTGAACTGTGTGCCGGCGACTTTTGAGCATGATGTACTCGGCTTGAAACTCGATCAAGACGCGGCGGGGCGGCGTACGCGTCAAATTGAGGACAAGCTGCTGCAGGCGCTGTCCAAGTATCTCGGCCGCGATATTTGCATCGTTTTCGACACTTCTCAATCGGCGCTGGCCACACCGGCGCGGCAACGCGCGCTGGCCGATCAGGATAGGGCGATTCGCGCGACGGCCGGCTTCGAGGAGGACCCCGCGGTCAAGGGGTTGCGCGAGCGCTTCGGCGCCGATGTGGATGTCGCGTCGGTGAAGCCGGCGAATTAGCACTTAGAGGGGTTTGTAAATGATGAAGGGCGGAATTGGAAATCTGATGCGCCAAGCGCAGCAGATGCAAGAGACCATGCAAAAAGCGCAGGCCGAGTTGGCCGCTCTGGAGGTCACGGGAGAGGCCGGTGCCGGCATGGTCAAGGTGGTATTGAACGGACATCATGAATCGAAGGCGGTGACCATCGAAGCGAAGCTCCTGGGCGAGGACAAGGAAATGCTCGAGGACCTGCTGGTGGCGGCCATCAACGACGCCGTGCGAAAAATCGCGGCGCGCAGTCAGGAAAAGTATGCGGGTCTCATGTCCGGGCTGAACCTGCCGCCCGGCATGAAGCTGCCGTTCTGAGGCGTCGTCGGCGTCGATGAAATACACCCCGACACTTGCACGCCTGATCGACTCGCTGCGCTGCTTGCCGGGCGTCGGCCCGAAGTCCGCGCAGCGCATGGCGTTTTACTTGTTGGAGCGGGACCGCGACGGCGGCCGGCTGCTAAGCCAGGCCTTGGCGGAGGCCCTGACACATGTCGGGCACTGCAAACGCTGCCGCATGTTGACCGAGAGCGAGCTGTGCGCCATCTGCGCGTCGAGCCAGCGCGACATAGCGCAACTTTGCGTAGTGGAATCCCCTGCGGACGTGGTCGCTATCGAGCAGTCGGGTGGTTTTCGCGGCCGCTACTTCGTGCTCATGGGTCATTTGTCGCCGCTTGACGGCGTCGGACCCGCGGAGCTTGGGCTGGATGAATTCGAGCAACTATTGGCCAGCGGCGAAGTTCGCGAAGTCATTCTGGCCACCAACCCGACGGTTGAAGGAGAGGCGACAGCGCATTATCTGGGCGTACTCGCGTTGCGCCGCGGCCTAAAGGCATCGCGCATCGCTCACGGCGTGCCGGTGGGGGGGGAACTGGAATACGTCGACGGCGGGACGCTCGCGCATGCCCTGGCGGGGCGCACGACTGTGTCGTAGCGGGAAGGGTTCGTCGTTCGCGACTGATCCGGGCTAACGAGCCAGTTTCTCATAGAGGCGATGCAGGCGCCGATAGCTTTCGTAGCGGCGCGCGGTGATGAGTTGGTTAATCACCGCAGTGCGTACCGCGCAGCCCGGCTCTTCCATATGATGGCAGTCCTTGAACCGGCAATTCACGCTTTGCGCGTGAATCTCGATGAAGCCGCGTTCTGCCGCCCGTACCAGGCTCGCCGGCGGTGCGAAATCGCGAACTCCGGGTGCATCGACAATGGCCGATGCCGGCCCCAGGCGGTACCAGCGCGCGGTGGTGGTCGTGTGCCGGCCTTCGGCCTCACGCGTCAACTCGGCCGTTTGAGCCGCAACCTCGGGGACGAGAGCATTCACGATGGACGATTTGCCGACTCCCGACTGACCGACCAATAGTGTTGCGCCGTCCGCAAGCTCCGTGCGCAGATCCTCAATGCCGGCGCCGGTGTGGGATGCGACCTCGAGACATGCCAACCGCAAGCCGCGATAGACGGCGATCTGCGATGCGATCGCGTCCGTTCCCAGGTCTTGCTTATTGACGATCAGCGCTGTCGCGATGTCTTTGAGCTGCGCGCCCGCCCAGTAACGATCGACCAGGAACCAGTCCGGAGCCGGTTCTACCGCCACGACGATGGCAAGCCTGTCAATGTTGGCAGCGACCGGTTCGGCGCGGCCGCGGGCATCGATGCGTTCGATGAGGTTGCGGCGCGGTTCGACGGACTGGATGCAGGGGCCGTCGGCGGAGGGGGCCATTGCCCAGGCAACTCGATCGCCGCACACGATGCGTTGATTGCGGCCTTTGAGGGCACAGTGCAGTGTCGTTCCGTCCGCTTGCACCAAGACGCCCCGACCGTAGCTTGCGAGCACGATCCCGCTGCCGTTCGTGTCTTTCAACTTGCGTGCTCTGCTACCATATCGGCTCCAATTGCCGAAGACACTTCGTGAAATCTCCCGACAATCTCATTTGGATCGATTTAGAGATGACCGGCCTGAAGCCGGACTCGGATCTCATTATCGAGATAGCGACAATCGTAACCGACAAACACCTCGAAGTGCTTGCCGAAGGCCCCGTGCTCGCCATTCATCAGAGCGAAGCCGTGCTTGCCGCCATGGACGATTGGAATCGAAAACAGCATGGCGGCTCCGGATTAAGCGCTCGCGTTCTCGAAAGCGCCATGGATGCCGCCGGCGCCGAACGCGACACGCTCAAGTTTCTTGAAGCCTGGGTGGAGCCGGGGCGCTCGCCGATGTGCGGCAACGGCATTTGCCAGGATCGGCGCTTCCTCGCCCGCCTTATGCCGGCGCTCGAGCGGTTTTTTCACTATCGCAATCTCGATGTGAGCACGCTCAAGGAGTTGGCGCAGCGTTGGGCGCCTCAAGTGGCGCAGGGGTTCCAAAAGAAATCAGCCCATTTGGCATTGGACGATGTGCACGAGTCGATACGCGAACTGCAATATTACCGCGAACGATTACTGCGCACGTTCTAGGCGCGCATGAGCTTTAGCGACGCTGCGGATGCACGCGGCCTAGACTTCCAGAACGGCGGGCTTCTTCAGAATGTAATTGAGCGATAAATAGTAAATCACGCCCAATGCAAGCCAGCACGCGCCGAGTACTTTCGCCATGATGTCCATTTCATACAGCACGTAGGCAATCACCAGAAATCCGGCCACCGGAAACACCAGATGCCGGATCCAGTCGCCGCTTCGCTGGCGAAGTAAATAATGATTGACTACTGAAATGTGCAGCAGCAGGAAGCCGGTTAGGGCGCCAAAATTCACGATCCGGCTCAAGTCGTCGAGCCGCTCCGAAAAGAGCGAGCCGACGATCAATGATATGGCGGCCACGAGTAGAGTGCTGACATAGGGGGTCTTGTAGCGCGGATGAATCTTGGCGAGCACCGAAGGCAGCTTCCCGTCGCGCGCCATCGCGAACAGAATGCGTGAGACGGCGGCCTGCGCCGCCATGGCATTCGCTATACCCGAAGAGATCACGACTGCGCTGATCGTGATGATGCGCAGCCAGATGCCGCCCGCGCGCTGCGAAATTTCGTAAAACGCATCGGCCGGCGAAGAGAAATGCATGCCTCGCGCCAGATCTGTGGCAATCCAGGTCTGCAATATGAAAAGTGCGCCCACCAGCAACAGCGCCAAAAGGGTGGCCCGGCCGACACTGCTGGCCGCACCCTTATTTTCCTCGGCCAGGGTCGAAATTCCGTCGAAGCCCAGAAACGACAATACCGCAATCGAGGTGGCGCCGGCCACCGTAGCGAAGGAGAACACCGCGGGATCGTATACGGGCTTGAGCGTCAGTGCACCCGCACCCGCGCCGCGTGAGAGCGCGACCAATCCGAGGGTGATAAACAGTGCCAAAGTCGCCAGTTCCAGAATCAACAAATACCAATTGATCCGTACGGTGAAGTGGATGCCAAGAAGATTTACAAATGCATTGAAGACGACAAATCCAACTAGCCAAACCCACTCGGGCACCGCCGGCAAGAGTCCGCGCATCGCGACGGCGCTGACCACGTACAACAGCGCCGGAATGAGTATGTAGTCGAGCAAAATCAGCCAGCCGGCAAAGAACCCGGCTACTTCGTGCAGGCCGCGCTGCGCGTAGGTGTACACCGATCCTGCGAGCGGAAAAGCCCGCGACATGGATGCATAGCTCATGGCGGTGAAAAACATGCCGACCAGGCCGACCAGGTATGCAAGCGGTACCATGCCTTTGGAATCGTTCCAGACGAATCCGAAGATCGAAAAGGGCGCAATCGGCACCATAAAAATCATGCCGTAAACGACGAGGTCCCGCGTCGAGAGGCTGCGTTCAAGCTGCTCTCGGTAGCCAAATTGCTCAATATTGGCCATCGGTCGCTAGATCCGACCGGTGTCGACGTCGTTGAGGAAACCGATCAGACCGTCGAAGTAACGCTGCTGATCGTCGTACATGGCCAGGTGACTGCCCTCTGGGCAGTCAAGGTAGCGGCCGCGCGGCATGGCGCGAGCCATCCCCTGCATATGTGCCGGGTCCATGGTGTCGTGGCGTGCGCCGATGGCCAGGGCCGGGACCCCGATATCGCCCAGTCTTGCGGTGCGATCCCAGCGCGCGAGCTTGCCGCTGGCGCCCAGTTCGCTTGGCCCCTGCATCGGGACGTAGACATCCGGGTTCAAGTGCTTGAAGGTTCGTTCGACCGGGTCGGGCCAAGCATCCAGCGGCATACGCAGCACGTGGTAGATGTAGTGATGCTGCATCAGCAGCTCCATGTACCGCGGGTTCTTAATACCGGCGCAGGGTAGGTAGGAGTCGCACGCTTCGAAGTACTCATGCGTACACCCGGGTCCGCCATGCAGCAGCAGCAGTTTGATGCGCGGATTGTTGCCGACCCGCTTGGTCCAGACCTTGAACGTGCCGTGAGGCGTCTTTATCGGGATGCGTCGCACACCCCCGCACAGCCGGTCGGTGCGCGCGGAATTGTCGAAGTAGTTCTCGAGCATGCGCGGCGACAACGTCACGCCGGCGTTTCGCCGGCGAGAAACATCCAGGTTTCAACCACCGTGTCCGGATTCAAGGACAGGCTGTCGATTCCTTGATCGACCAACCAGCGCGCGAGTTCCGGATGGTCCGAGGGTCCCTGGCCGCATATTCCGACGTACTTCCCTTGCGCCTTGCATGCCTTGATTGCCATCGCCATCAGCGCCTTGACGGCATCATCGCGCTCGTCGAACAGTTTCGCCACGACGCCGGAGTCTCTGTCCAGTCCGAGGGTAAGCTGCGTCATGTCGTTCGACCCGATCGACATGCCGTCGAAGAACTCGAGATATCGGTCCGCCAGCACCGCATTGGTCGGTAATTCGCACATCATAATGTACTTCAGGCCGTTGTCGCCGCGCTTAAGTCCGTTGTCCGACAGCAGTTCGGTGACGGCCTTGGCTTCCTTCAGGGTGCGCACGAAGGGCACCATGATTTGAACGTTGGTCAAGCCCATCTCGTCGCGCACGCGCTTAAGTGCGCGGCATTCGAGATCGAAGCAGGGCCTGAAAGCCTTGTCGATGTAGCGAGCGGCGCCGCGAAAGCCCAGCATCGGATTCTCTTCGTGCGGTTCGTAATGCTTGCCGCCTATCAAGTTCGCATATTCGTTGGATTTGAAATCGGACAGGCGCACGATGACCGGTTCCGGCGCAAATGCCGCGGCAATCTGCGAAATGCCCTCCGAAAGCTTGTCGACGTAGAAACCGACCGGGCTGTCATAGCCGGCGATCTGCTTGCCGATAGCGTCCTTGAGTTCCGCGCTCTGCTTTTCAAATTCCAGCAGCGCCCGCGGGTGCACGCCGATCATTCGATTGACGATGAATTCGAGACGCGCGAGCCCGACGCCCTTGTTGGGAATGCCGGCAAAGTCGAATGCCCGATCGGGATTGCCGACGTTCATCATGATGCTGACCGGTATCGACGGCAATGCATCCATCTCGATGGTGCGCTGGTCGAACTCCAACATGCCGTCGTACACGTATCCGGTGTCCCCCTCGGCGCAGGAAACCGTCACTGCTTGATTTTCGCGAATTGCAGTCGTCGCGGTGCCGCAGCCCACGACCGCAGGTATGCCGAGTTCGCGGGCAATGATGGCGGCATGGCAGGTGCGGCCGCCGCGGTTCGTGACGATTGCAGCGGCGCGCTTCATCACCGGCTCCCAATCCGGATCCGTCATGTCGGCCACCAACACGTCGCCCGCCCGGACTTTGGACATTTCCTTCACGTCCTTGATGATCCGTGCATGCCCTGCGCCGATTCGCTGACCGATGCTGCGCCCGCTGATCAGTCGTGCCGATCTGCCTTTCAGCGTGAATCGCTGAATGGAACGTCCGGCGCGGCTCTGCACCGTTTCCGGCCGGGCCTGAAGGATGTAGATCTTGCCGGTGTCGCCGTCCTTGCCCCATTCAATGTCCATCGGCGCGCCGTAGTGTTCTTCGATGATCAGCGCTTGCTTCGCCAAGCTCACGATATCCGCTTCCTCGAGGGAAAACCGATGCCGATCCTTGGGCGGTACCTCCACCGTGCGCACCCGCTCTTCGGAGCCGGGTCCGCCATAGATCATTTTGAGCGCTTTCTCTCCAATATTCTTGCGCAGCACCGAGCGCCGTCCGGCACGCAGCGCGGGCTTGTAGACGTAGAATTCATCCGGATTGACCGCTCCTTGCACCACCGTCTCGCCGAGACCGTACGCCGCGGTGATGAATACGACGTCGCGAAACCCGGAGTCGGTATCCAGAGTGAACATGACCCCGGCGCTGCCGAGATCGCTGCGTATCATGTGCTGCACGCCGACGGACAGCGCTACCGCGGCATGATCGAATTTATTATGGACGCGATAGGCGATCGCGCGATCGTTGAACAGCGAGGCATACACTGCGTGCATGCATTTCAGCAAATGCTGCTCGCCTCGTACGTTCAGAAATGTCTCTTGCTGGCCGGCGAAGGAAGCTTCGGGTAAATCCTCGGCAGTCGCGGATGAACGGACCGCCACGGCAAACTCGCTCCCTTGGCCCATCTTCCGCCACGCCGCCACGGCCTCTTCCTGCAAACGCTTGGGGAACGGCGTAGCCAGCATCCAGCCGCGAATCTGCGCGCCCACCACAGCCAACTTTTGCACATCGTCCACGTCCAGAGATGCGAGGACGCTGCGAATGCGCTCATCGAGTCCGGCTTGCGCCAGAAAGTCCCGATATGCGTGCGAGGTCGTTGCAAATCCACCTGGCACTGACACGCCGAGATTCGCCAAACCGGAAATCATTTCGCCGATGGAAGCGTTTTTGCCCCCGACCAATTCAACATCCTTATTCTTTAGCTTTTCGAACGCAATGATGTAAGGCTTCATGAGGCGCTGCTTGTCCGATGGTTGGTTAAGTGAAAGACTTTGTCGGCGGCGAGGTGCCGATACATGAGGCTACCGTGATTAAACGAACCGTTTTCTTCGTTTCCGACCAGACGGGCATCACTGCGGAGACTTTGGGCCACAGTCTTATGACGCAGTTTGACGGCATCGAATTTCGTCAAGTGACTGTGCCATTTATCTCCACCGTTGACAAGGCAATTGAGGCGGTGCGCAAGATCAATCTGGTCGGCGAGCATGAAGGCATTCGCCCGATCGTATTCAGTACCTTGGTCGGGGAAGACGTGCGCAATGTAGTGCGCGGCAGCGACGGATTTTTCTTGGATTTCTTCGACCCGTTCCTAGCACCGCTCGAGAATGAATTAAAGACGGATTCAACCCATGTTTCGAGTAGGACGCATCGCATGGCGGATACTCACGCGTATGCGACGCGCATCGACGCCACCAATTTTGCGTTGGCCAACGATGATGGATCGGTGGTTCGCGATTATGAGCGCGCGGATGTGATCCTGGTGGGCGTGTCGCGCTCCGGAAAGACGCCGACCTGCCTCTATCTGGCGATGCAGTACGGGATATTCGCCGCAAATTATCCCCTTACCGAGGATGATCTTGAATCCCGAAAATTGCCGGCGCCGCTTGAAGCGTACGCAAGGAAGCTATTTGGCTTGACGATCCGGCCGGATCGGCTGCAGCAGATACGCAACGAGCGCCGTCCCGACAGCCGCTACTCATCGCCGCGCCAAGTGGCCTTCGAGGTGCGCGCGGCAGAATCGCTGTTCGAGCGGCATGGAGTTCCGACCATCGATGCCACTGAATGTTCGATTGAAGAAATATCCAGCAGGATTCTCGATCGCACGGGCATAGAGCGTCGGTTGCGTCCCTGAATCGTTCGCCCTGCATGGTATAGTCGGCGCATGATAGCCGATCAGTGGTGCAAGACCTCGTGGCGGGCCCGGCCGGGCAGCTTCGTCAGCCTTATGACGCTGTACGAGAGTAATTTCGTGCGCCTCGGCTGGCTTATCGACGATCTTCGCGCGATTACCGCCGGTACCGTGTCGCAGGTCGCTTCAGACTGTGATCTATATCTCACACCGTTGGACCTTAGCCGCTATACGAGTGTGTTCCGCCTCACATATGAATTCATTTTCGAAGGGCAGTCGGTCCGGGACCCGGACTTGGAGGTGTGCGTATATCACGACGCGCGGCTCGCGGAAGTCCGCAGTTTTCGCGGCTTCGAACGACATCCGCAGCTGGCCAAACTGCAGTCGGGACTCAAGCGTGAACTGGATCAGCGCTGGATGCGAAACATGATGTTAAATAAATGGCTGGAATATTGTGCCGAGCGGGGGCATCACTTCTAGTGGGCGCGAGTCCATGGATGTCCCGCATTCATTCAAGTTCGAGGCGGGACTTTGATCGATAAGCTGAGTTTTCTAAAAGTGGGCCAGGAAGCAGGCACCGTCAGCCCTGACGAAGAGCGGCTCATGCAGCTCTTTCAGAATCGTGCCGGCCTGAAAAAGGCGTACGCCGATCTGCAGGATGAATTTCATTTGTTGCGCGATCGGCTCAAGCAGCAGGAAGGCGCGACGATTCGGGTGCAGGAGCAATTGGATGGGCTCGGGGATCTGCTCGGCGACCCGAAGACCGGTTTCGGCGCGCTGGTGTTCTATCAGCTGCGGACACTTTGGAAAACCTGCCATCAGCAGCTCTCGGGATTTGCCGCGGACCTTACGCGTCAGCAGGAGGCGCGCGAAACCGCCAAGCACAAAGCGGAGTCCGAGGCGGCCAAGAACGCACTCCTCGCCGGCGTCGACGCTCGCTTACAGGAAGCGGCGAGTCACGCCGATCGACACCGCGAACAGCTGGCGAGTGCGCAAAGCGAGATTGGGCGCCTGACGGCGTTTTGGCATTACTTCAAGCGTCGCCGCCGGCAAAAGTCGCTGGAGTCGTTGCGCGAGAGTGTCGTAGCCGCCGACGCGGCGGTCGGCGACCTGCACGCAGAGCGCAGCGCCATCAGCGGCACGGCAAACCCGGATTTTCCGGGCATCTCGCTCGCGGCGCGCCGAACAATCAATTTGGCCATAATCAGCTATGCGGAATTGCTGTGCGAACAAGTAGACGCCTATGGCCTCGCGGCGCGCGCCAAGGAGGCGGTGGCGCGAAGGGTTAATGAGATGAGTTTCGGCACTCGATCGGACTGCGAGGGTTACATGCAGCGGGTGCAGAAGGCACAGGTGGCCGTGGCGAATCAAAAACAGATGAGTTCCACCTTAAAGATTAAGCTGGAGCGGCTACGCGCAACCTGTGATTACCGCAATACCGCAGATACGGTGCCCACCGCCGACTCTCTTGGGAATACAACGCCGGAAACCGTGGGCGCCGGGCCGATCAAACCCGCCGGCGCGGCCGGCTGGAACGTATTGGCGGAGGACTACTGGGACGTGTACACGCTGCTGCTGCGCTAGCGACCCGTCCGCCTACTAATGCACGTCCGTGCGCCGAGCCTGCGTCGGGGCCGCCCGATGCGCCGACATGACGGCATAATCGGCCGCGATCTGCGCCGTCTCATCGAGCAAAATACCCGCGGCAGCATCGTCCTTGATCTCTTCCAAGGACTTCACCGGCTTGACATCGTGCGCGGCTCGCCACGCATTCTCTCGGTCCAGACGGTCGGTTTCCTGGCGTTTGCGTTCCGCCTCGCGTGTCTTGAGATTGAGGGACAGGGTTTTCTGACTGCGCATTGAGTCCAGAGCGGCGATGTCGTCGTGCAAATAGCGGAAATCGGCGCTGTCCGCGGTGCGCTCATCGTGCAATTTTTGCAAGCTGGCCGTTATCGGCTTCAGATCGCCTTCGAGCTTGAATGTGGCGGGTTCGATGTGGTCCCAGGGCAGCGCGCGATCGCGCGTGCTCTCGCCGACTTCATTGGCATCGATGAGCGATGGCAACACGATATCGGGAGTCACGCCGCGATCCTGGGTGCTTTCGCCGGTAATCCGATAATACTTGCCGATCGTCACGTTGAGTTGCCCGAGTTCGGGCTTGCGCCCGAAGATCGTGTAGTTGAGCGGGTGCGCATTTTGCACGGTCCCCTTGCCGTAGGTCTGTTGACCGATGATCAGGCCGCGGCCGTAGTCCTGGATCGCGGCGGCGAAAATTTCCGACGCCGACGCGCTGAATCGATCCACCAGCACGATCAGCGGTCCGCTGTAGAAAATCGCAGGATCCGGATCATCGTCCTGTTCGATGTGCCCGGTCGTGTCGCGCAATTGCACCACCGGTCCGCGGTCGATGAATAATCCTGTCAGCGATTCGGCCTCCGGCAGATAGC
>PKXS01000122.1 GCA_003132425.1 Gammaproteobacteria bacterium
GGACGGCGATTGCGTGGTGGCGTCCTGGAGATTCGGAGAGCCGCCGAACACGCTGCTCGTGAACGACACTCCGTACCAGTCGATTTATTCGTTTCGCCTGGGACGCGCGCGGCGCGTGGCCGCTGACGGCCTTATCTCTTTTCTGCAAGAGACGATCGTGTTCCATGAGCCTCCTTTGAAGCTCAATCCGGAAGAATTCTCGATTGACGTGGGCCCCGTTTCCTCGACCGTGCTCTATTTTGGCGGGGGTACGAGCACTCGCTCCCCTTACGCATTGGTGCGCGACCTACACATTTCGGGCGGCACTGACGGCGCGATTGGTACATCTCCATAAGCGTGCCAAAGGTCTATGCCAAGGCGTGCTATCCCGGACCGCCGCTCATTCCGGAAAGATTCCCTCCGCTCTCGGAGCTGCTCAAGACCTGGAGCTTCGATCATATTAGGTCCGAAGTCGGCGTCCACGGCGAATCCCCGCTGGCACACATGTGGGCGACGGAACGTAATTCCAGGTTGATCGCGGAACTAGTCCGGCGGGGTCTATCGGAACAGCAGTTCGTCGAGTTGCTCGTACCCAGCGACGTTACCAGCCTGCGCACCCGATTGAGCGAAGTGTGGCCGGGATTTTCCAATGCTCACGCCGAAGGACTGTACGCTCGCTATGGGGTTGCCGCTCTGCACCGTTACGCACAAATCGGTCCGAAAGCGGAGGAGCCGGCGGAGGCGTACTTCATCGGGGATTGCTCTCAGGAACTCGACTCATTAGCGAAGGCCACGCTCAAGGAGCAGCTATACTGGACCGGTCCCATTCGTTACATCAGCCGCTGTTCGAATTCCACCGAGGATCTTCATCTGTTAGAGACGCTAACCGTGCCGGATCGCGCATCGGAGTCATGGGAATTCGCGGTGGGACAGATGCGGAGACGGCTTCAATCGCAAAACTGAGTCTCCGGATCGATCGCCTGGTTCATTACGCCGCCGGGCAATTGCTGCGGGACCGGCTATCTAACAAAGCGATCGCTATGCCGAAGCAACGCTCCCGATGCCGGCAATTGTTTGATCGTTCGAAAAAGCGCAACGCGCTGCCGCGAGTGAGCGACGGCGCAGGATCAACCGAATGCCGGACACGCGCGGACGTGGCGGCCGGCAGAGACAGACGGCACAAATCGATCGTCTGTCCCACCTCTGACCCGGCTGGCCCACTAAGTCTTTGCAGGCTGCAAAAAGCATTGGTTTACTCCTTTAAGTATTGACGCCGGAGGCCAGATAGCCTCCGTCGACGGCGATGCATTGTCCGGTTAGAAAACTGGCGGCGTCCGATGCCAGCAATACGGCGGCCCCAACTAACTCTTCCGGCATCCCGAAACGCCGCATGGGTGTTCGCGCCAAAATTTCTTCTCCGCGGGGCGTATCCATCACCATTTCGCCGTTCATCTCGGTGGGAAAAACGCCGGGCGCGATGGCGTTGACGGAGATGCCGTCCCTGGCCCACTCGGTGGCCAGGCTTCGCGTGAGAGAGAGAACGGCGGCTTTCGATGCGCAGTAAGCGGCTACCTCGTAAAACGCCAGGAAGGAACCGAGCGACGCAATGTTGACGATGCGCCCGCGTCCGCTGGCGCGCAGTGAGTCATAAAACACCTGACAAGCGCTCAGCACGCCGGTCACGTTGGTATCCATGAGAGACGACCATTGCCGCTCGCTGGTAGTCAAGACCGGCTCGCGGAAGGTATATCCCGCGGCATTTACTAAGATATCGACGCGTCCGAATTGGCGCAGAACCGCGTCCCGGAGCTCGTCGAGCGATCCGCGCTCGGTGACATCCGCCGGTTGACACAACGTGCGGCGGCCCGCCTCTTCAATTTCGCGGCACACATCGGCGGTAGCTTCGATGCGGCGGCCGGTGGGCACTACGTCGGCTCCATGCATGGCCAGGCCCACAGCCAGCGCGCGGCCAAGTCCCGAGGAAGCTCCGATGACTACGGCCACGCGATCTTTCAAGTCCAGGCAATTTGCCATGCTGGCGCATCTGGTCTCCAGTTCCTTGGGCGGCCCGGATAGCGCGCTCGATAGAGATAAATCCGTCAAAGTCATGCAACCGGTCCCGCGGCCGGTTCCACCGGTTCCAGGGTAAAAAATATGGCTCCCTCTTCGACCGCGAGTTGGATGCCCGCCGCTTTGGCGGCTTCCTGCAAGGCGGCATCGAGCATCACCACCGGGTCGCGGCCGACGTCCAGCCTGCGCAGAAGGCCGTCGCCTTTCCTGCCGCCCGCCGAGAGCGAGATTCGCAGGCCCTTGCGCTTGCATTTGACGGGGGTTCCGTCCGCCAGCTTGGTATTCATCGGCTTGATATAGGCGTCGACGTAATGGACGCCCACGCCCGATTTATCGTCGGCGAATTTCGGCAGCTTTTCCAGTGCGGCCGCGTTCACTTCACAGAGTTTGGTCTTCATCTTTGTTCCAGATATTCGTCGATCGCAATGCGGAATGCGCGGATATGCTCCGGCGTGCTGCCGCAGCAGGCTCCAACAATGTTAGCGCCGGTTTCCAGCAGGCCGGCGACGCCGCGGACCATCTGTTCCGGCGGCTCGTCGTAAACCACTTTCATATCGACCAGCTTGGGCAGGCCCGCGTTGGGCTGCACCATCACCGGCAAGTCCGTAACTTTCCTGTATCGCCCAACCGCCTGCCGCGCGCGATCCATATCCATGCCGGTGCCGCAATTGAGCGCGGCGATATCGGCGCCGTGCTGCTGCATGAATTCGGCGGCGCGTTCCGGGTCGATGCCCATCATGGTGCGGAAGGTGGAACCGTCGAGAGTCACGTCGTAAGCCAGCGAGCCGATAATGCAGGGCGCGCCCGCCTCTTTGGCGGCTTCGATGCCCAGCAGCAGTTCCTCGAGCGACGTCTGCGTCTCGATGATGATGGCGTCGGCGCCGGCGTCCACCAGAGCCTTGGCCTGCTCATTGAAGGCTTCGCGAACCTGCGCTTCGGTGAAGTCGCCGTAGGGCTCCATCAATCCGCCGAAGGGCCCGATGTCGCCGATTACATAGCCGGGCTTGCCGCCGAACGCCGCGCGCGCGATTTCCACTCCCGCCTTGTTGATCTCCACCGCCTTGCCGGCATTCGAGTGGCGATGGAGCATGATGCGCGAGCCGCCGAAGGTGTTAGTGAGGATGCAGTCGGAGCCGGCTTCGGCATAGCGGCGCTGGATGGCGAGCACTCTCTCGGGGTGCGTGAGATTCCACGCTTCCCCGCAGTTGCCTTGTTCGAGCCCGGCAAACATGAGTTGCGTGCCCATGGCGCCATCGCCCAGCAGAGGCGCCTCTGCAGCCGCGTCCTGCAGACGCCTCCTGATGCCGTTGGGGCTTGTCACCGATCAAACCCCCTGAGTTGACAGACGATGTCCAACCCAATCCGCCGCATGCGATCCGCGAAAAGCCGACGAGGGCGTCGGCNNGCGAACCGGGAGGTCGGCCCCTGGGTCGGCCCAGGGGTCCGCCCCGCAATTGACTCTGAGCATGAGGTTTGCCGGACTGGCGTTCCTATTCATTGCGGCTTCTCCCGATGAGTCAGTGCGTAATGAATGGTCTCGAGGACCAGGCCCCACTTATGATCGCGGCCCGCTGGGTCGCAGTAGCAGCCGGCGGCGCAATCGGGGCGCTGCCAGAACAGCACGTCGTCGAGCGATTGTCCCCGCAGCGGGTTCTCGCCGTCGATCGCGGTCAATAAGCGGCCGTTGTCGTACTGGCACATGTGTGTGTGGCCGGTGTCGCCCGGCGCCGGGACGCATTGCTGCTCGCGTATGAGATAGCCTTCCTCCGGCGGCCCCAATTTGACGCTGTAGTGAAACGTGAGCGGGCGCCCCATGTTAGAGCAGGTGGTTCCGTCGTAGCGGAACACGGCGTCAATGGCGCCATCGTCGCGCGATTCGAGCGAGAGGCGCTCGCCCGCCCATCGCTTCAGCGCCTTGGCATTCACTCCGTATTTCGCTGCGTGATTTAAAGGCGAAACGCTGAAAGGCGCAACGCTAAGAGACGGAACCGAGCCCGCCGGCAGCCCGATCAAGTTGGAAGATTCGGGCGCGCGCACATACGGAGCGCGCCGGTATTGGCACGGCGTAAAGGAACAGTTCTCGCAGGGCACCAGTCCCGTGAGAGGCCGCACGCGATCGGTGTGATGCGTCAGCCCGAACACGGCGAGCAGCGATTTCTTGGGGCGCAATGCGCCCGAGCACAGCGCTTCAAGCGGCGAAGGCAGCCGTTTCCGTCCCGATTGCGTCATCAGGCTTAGCAGCCGCGATTGCTCGCCGATGTCCCACTCGGGATAACCCGGACTGTAATGAGGCAGCACGGCCATTTCCCGCTGTTCGGCCCAGGAGCAAAGCCGGGCGCCGGTCATGGTGACCAGACGTTCCACCACGGCGGAGCCGTACATTTCGAGGAAAAAGTATTCGTCGGGCTTTTCATCCTGCCAGAGCGCCTGCGCCTCACGTTCCAGTTCCGGGCCGGCGCCAACCGCCACCAGAATGACGCTGTGGGCTTCGGCGCGCTGCAAAGTGCTTTGCAGGCGTAGACTGCTGAACGGGACANNCTTGGGTCGAGCCGGCCTGGGTCGAGCCGACTTGGGTCAACCCAGGGGCCGTGTGCAGGCTTTCCGCCTGGCGCGCGTAGACCCATGGACGGCCGTTCTTCGCGAACCAATTTGCAGCCATTTCCGCCAGCTTCTGGGCGCGGCCTTCCAAAGCCCAGCCGGGCGGATAACCGAGCAACCGGTTGTATTCGGCGGGTTCGATATCGACAACCGGAGCGGTATCGGCCAGCTCGATCATGCGATCACCTGGGGCATCGATTCAACCGGTTTGAACTGGCACCCCTCGACGAAGAAATCGAAGAACCGCGGGTGCGTTTCGAGGCGGCAGTGCTCCACTCTCCGAACCAGCTCTTCCAACTCATGCCGCCTGGCCTTGGAGAGCAGGGCGATGGAAGCGCCTTCAATGGCTGCATTGCCCACCTGTACGATACGCGATTTTGCCACGTTGGGAATGAGGCCGATACGTTGCGAGGCTTCCACGCTTAAGTGCCGCCCGAACCCGCCGCCGAGGTAGAAGGCGCCGATGTCGTCGAAATCGAGGCCATACTGGCTGAAGACCACATGCAGGCCCGCCACGTTGGCGCCCTTGGCTTNNTCCGTGAAGTAGATGCCGCGTTCCGCGTCGAGCGTGATGCGATGCTCTCCATCCTCGAAGCGGCCCAGATCGTTCATGCGGCCGGTGCGGATCAGCTCACTCATGAGAGCCACCAGACCGGAGCCGCAGATGCCCTCGGGAGCGCCGCCGCCGATCACGCCCAGATGGAACGCGCCGGCGCTATCGATAACCACATCCTCTATGGCGCCGTCGAGAGCGGGCATGCCGCAGGCGATGGCGCCGCCTTCGAATGCGGGGCCCGCGGGACAGGACGCGGCCAGAATCCGGCGCCGGTTGCCGACGATCAGCTCGGTGTTGGTACCGATATCCATGATCGCGACCGGACGCTCTTCATGGGCTAAATCGACGGCGAGCATGCAGGCCGCGGCGTCGGCGCCGACGTGAGCCCCGCGGCGGACCTGCGAGTCCACGTCGCCGGCGACGGGCGCCCCGAGCGCGTCGTCCTCCTCGGCAAGGACGTCGTCGTCTTCG
>PKXS01000027.1:0-764 GCA_003132425.1 Gammaproteobacteria bacterium
TTTCTTTAGACGGAAGTGCTCCCCGTATTTTCCGAGTTGTATTTGCTAAACGGGGGCAGTAAGCGTCGCTAATTTGGCCTAGCCGACGCTGACCATTTCTTCCCTGAATTGATTACTTAGATTTTCTTCTAGCGACACAAAAGTAAGCGCCTGCGCATGTTGTGCGTCAATAGGTATGTAAGTCACGCCTCCACTATTTTTGAAAACTGCGGATAACTCCGCATGTTGCACCACAGTAGCATCGGCGATGGTTGATGCTTGTTGATGGCGTTTGAAATCCGCGCTTTTTTGGCGGTCGAGGCGTTTTGCTGATTTTCTGGCATAGGATTTGCTTTTCACATGAGTTAGTTTTTCTCCTTCACCGCACAACTTCTTGATTCTGACGGTGGGAAAAGATCGAGCGTTTACGATAGACATTCCCAATAGGGCGTCTGCGCGTGGTCTCCCCAGCGCACCGACCACAATACGACGATCCCACGGTGGTCCTATTTGCCTGCGACCTCCTAGCGGTGCATGGCGCGCCGCGCTGCTTATCTCGCCTGTTTGGCGTGGGGCGTTCCGGAGGAATTAAGACCGTGATTACAGATAGTTGCGAGCACAAGCGCTGAGTAAATATTCTGTCGACACGAATGCCGGAGTTCCTGATATTCTCGCGACCTCTTGTATGGACAGGTTTTCATTTTTCGGTGACAATTTACCGAAATTAGGTTAACTTTCTCCTTAAAATACAGTACTTTACAATCACGGGGCCATAGCTCAGCTGG
>PKXS01000027.1:776-26973 GCA_003132425.1 Gammaproteobacteria bacterium
TCGTCTAGAGGCCTAGGACACCACCCTTTCACGGTGAGAACCGGGGTTCGAATCCCCGTGGGGACGCCAATTTTAAACGCCGGTAATTCGGGATAGAGACGGACGACGGCAATTCATCGGTCGGTTTTCAGATCCGGTGCTGCCAGACGGCGGGGTCGCGACTGCCGTGGAACACCGCCAAAACGACGATTCGTCGTTCTTCGGTTCGAAAGTACACGCTGAATGGAAACCGATAGGCAACGACACGTCGAACATCCTTGTTAATCGCCGGGTAAGTCGTGAGCCGCTCGGATGCGGCGTCCACACATCGTTCAATTTCGGCAATGAAGTCCACACCAAGGTCTGGCCTTGCACCCGCGTCACTCTGGCGGCGAAGCTGAACCATCGGGGGCGCATGACGTTCAAGATAGTCGTTCCATGCTTCGAGTGTCTCATTGCTCAAGTCAGGGCACGATTACCGTATCGCCGCTTTGGAGCAGGATGTTCTGCTGCAAGTTGCGCCCCTTCTCGACGTCGCCGTAACGAAATGGCATCGTCACCTCTCGCGATCCGTCCCGACGCAGGACGTGGATGTTATTGACGGACGCGAATGGCGTGACGCCGCCCGCGAGGCTCAGCGCTTGCAATACATCCACCGGTCGATTCAGTGGATATGGCCCGGGGTGGGTAACTTTGCCGATGACGAAGATCTGGTTGCCCAGCGTTTGTTTGACGATCACGGTTACCACGGGTTTCGAAACGAAATGCTGCAGGCGCTCATCTATCACCGTCCTCACTTCGTCAGCCGAGTGTCCGGCGGCTTCGATCTCGCCCGCCAGGGGCATCGTGATGCCGCCGTCCGGGCGGACCAACAGGTCCAAGCTCAGCTCGGGTTCCTTCCATACGGACACCGTGAGCACGTCGCCGGGCTGCAGCAAGTAGGTATCGGCGCCAAATGCCGCCATGCACATTCCCCAAGCCGCCAACGCCACGCATTTGGAAGCAAAGGCGCGCATTTGGTCTCTCTCATGCCCGTGTGTTGAATGAATCGCCATAGCTGATGATACCTGACAGCCTCGCGGAGGTCAGTTCGATGTGCCACATCATTTCAGGTTGCGGCCGCGCACTACAGCCGTATCCGCCCGAACTGACGGAGTAAATTCAGGTAGACCGCTGCGCCGGAAGGGGTTGGCCCTCCAGAAATCACGCGCTGCAGAATGTAAGAGCCCTGCAATTGCAGCGTCCAATGTTCCGTCCAAAGCCAGGTCGCGCTCAGGTCGAAGTCAGCGTAGCGCCGGTCGCCCAAATCGAGTTGGTGTAGCGGGTCCGAGAGGCGCGAGCCGTGCAGCGTCGCCGCCAAGGTCAAGCGGGCGGACCACTGGAGACTCGCCTTCAGGCTCACGTCATCCTGCGTCAACAAGGCGCCAAGGCCACTCGGTTGGATCGCACGCGAGAGCGCCAGATCCAGCGCCACTCGTTCGCTCTGACGTTCAATGCTCAGGGTGTAATTGGCCGCTCCGCGGGATTGGTTCAGGCTGACCGGCGTGGGTTGCAGGTAATAGCCGTGGGGCCCCAGCAAGATTTGACAGCAGATGGACCCCTGACCGCGTGCGCTTAGGTACGAATAACCCACTTGTGCCGTCAGCGACCAGCGCTCCGATAGCGTCCGCTTTAGCCCTGTCTGCACGAATCGATCGTCGCTGCGATAGCTCTGGCCGACCAGTTCGTAGCGGCCGTCGCCCAGGGTGTTCGTCCATTGCCAACGATCGTTCAGAGCATAGTCGTACTCCAATAGAGCTTGGCCATAGCTAAAATTCTCCACACCCGTAGCCGTGGTGGCCACATTCGGGCTGTAGTTCACCTTATCCCATGAGCCCGACAAGTGTAGATCGCTGCGCTCAGTGAGGTCGCGCCGCCAATCAAGGTTGGCGATATCCTCCAGCCGTCGCAGGTCGCGCCCCAACAGCGCGGCGTTTTCAAATTCGTTGTAAAAGGTGGAGTCGTGGTGCCAATCGGCGCTGGCTGTGAACGTGTTGCGCTCACTGTTGACACGCCAGACGCCGTCCAAATACTGATAGTCCGACAGTAGCGCCTCGGCGCCGTGCGTTTCCGCAAAGCGAAGACGCGGTTCCAGCTCGAGCGATTGCGTGTCGCTGGTGTAAGTCGCCGGCAGATTCGCCAGCACTGCCACCGATTCAGCGGCCTGTACGCCAGAGGGTTCCAGAAAAGGATTGGAGTTGTACCCCGACGAGAGTCCGACTGAACTCTCGGAGCTCAGCGTGTCGGCCAGCGCGATCCCGCATAGCGCCAGCGACAGGCCGCAACCGGCGGCGTACGCACACCAGCTCCGGCAGCCAAGAGAGGCAAAACTCTTGTCCATTTGTTTCAATTATCAAGAGCCTGGATGTTGGCGAGTCACTGACTGCAATGTCGCATGTGCGACACACCACAGTCTAGCGGTGCACTCGCCGGTGGGAAATGTGGCGTGCGGATACCTTCTAGCGATGAGCCCGGGCAACTAGTTTACCGTGCTGCTCGTACGTCGGTCCTCTATCGCCTGCGCCATGAGCTCGCCATCAATGCGCGGCCGGCGGCTACCGTAACCGTAGATCAGCGCCCGATCGCAATACTGATTGATCAGGCGGGGAATGCCGCCGCTATTCTGATAGGCCAATCGGATGGCGGCGGACGTGAACAAATTCAGTTGGCCGCCCGCGACGCGCAGCCGGTGATGGACGTAGCTGCGGGCTTCGTCGGCTGACAGGGCCCCGATGTGGCAACCGGCGCTAATGCGCTGTGCGAGCTGCAGCAGCTGCGGTGCGTTGATGAGTGTGCGCAGCTCCGGCTGCCCGACCAAGATCGTCTGCAGCAACAGATGCTTGTCGGCGTTGATGTTGGAGAGCACACGCAGCTCTTCGAGCCGCGCCTCGCCGAGGTTCTGGGCTTCATCGACGATCAACACCACCTTATGACCTTTGGCGTACTCATCGATCAGGAAACGCGTGAACGATTCGTATAACGAGACATCATCCTTGGCACTGTGCTCGAGCCCGAAGCTCATGCAGATCCATTGCAACAGTCGACCGAAATTCAGACTGGTGTTGCTGATGAGACCGACGACGACGGTTTGCTCGACGCTTGCCAGCAGATGTCGGATCAGTGTGGTTTTCCCTGAGCCCACTTCGCCGGTAATGAGGCAGAATGCGGCCTCATCGGCCACGCTGTATTGCAGTTGTATCAGGGCGCGGCGATGGGGGCGCGCCAGAAATAAAAACTGCGGGTCGGGGGCGAGGGCAAAAGGCTTTTCCTTCAGCCCGTAGAACGACTCATACATAGCTGTGGGGCGCCGCGCCGCTCAGTACGCGTAGGCGAGGCTGGCATCGGCGCGCGAGCCGTTGAGCACCGTGCCGATGATTGGAATGTTGCGCAGGATCTCAAAGCAGCGCAGCAAGTCTTCGCGGCGGGTGCGCTCTTCGCCCACCACGATCAGGGCGGCGTCGACCTGTGGCGCGAATGCCAACGCATCGTCAGCGCCGAGTACTGGTGGTAGATCGAACAGCGCCACGCGGTTGGCGTAGCGCTCTTTGACCTCCCGTGTGAACTGCCGCGTGCGCTCACTGGCGAGCAGCTCGGAGGAGTTTTTCACCGGTCCACGCGCCGGCAGCAACAGGAGCTTGCGGTACTCCTGCGGGTTAATGAGAGCGTCGGAGACGGCGGCCTCGCCGCGCAGACACTGCTCGACGCCGATTTCAGGCTCAATGCCGAAGCGCTGATGCACGCTTGGCTTACGCAGATCGAAATCCACCAGCAGGGCGGTATGGTTGGTGTCGCCCGCGATCGCGATGGCGAGGTTGATCGCGGTAAAGGTCTTGCCTTCACCGAGTGTCGGGCTGACCACGGCGAGCGTGGTCCAATTGCGCTGACGCAGCCGCTGCAGCACCTGGGTGCGCAACATTCTAAACGCGTGGCCGGTCGGGCCGCTACAGTCGGCCGGCATGACGCCATTTGCGCGCAGCACTGAGGGCTCGGTGCTGGCGATGCGGGTGTGCGAGAGTACCAGCGTCTCGGCCGTGTTCGCCGCGGGCGCGAAACTCTTGGCGTCGCGCTCGGCTCGTGCGAGATCCAGAGCTTTCTTGAGGCGTTCCATGTCAGATCCTGGCCGGCTTGACCCAGGGGATCACCGCCAGGGGCGGCACCGTGAGCAACGCGATAATGTCGTCCCGGCCGCGGATGCGCGTATCCAGGGTTTCGAGCAGCTGCATCAGGCCAATCGCGGCGCCGAGCGCCAGCACGGCGCCTAGAGCGAGTATCAGCCGCCGATTCGGGCTCACGGGCTTTTGCGGCTCCAGGGGGGGCTCGATCAGGACGAAGCGTTCGCCTTTGCGCTCGGTCTCGAGATTCGAGGCGAGTTGCGCCTCCATCTGTTTCTGCTGCACTTCGACGTGGTTTTTCTGGGCATTGGTCAAGTCGTTCATCAGTGCCGTGTAATCGCGCTCGATGGCGGGTGCGGTGGCGCTGCGCCGCTCGAGTTCAGTGAGGCGCTCGTGCAGCTGTGAGCGCTGCGCGAGCAGCGACGCTCGCTCGCTCTGTGCCGCCTCGAGGTTGGCCTGAATTTGGATATAGGCCGGGTTGTCGGGCCGTTCGCCGCGCACCGGGGTGGCCGGGGTCTGAGGCGCTTTTTTCAGCTGCGCTTCGAGCTGCGAAACGCGGTCGCTCAGTCGCACCACGTCGGGGTACGCGTCGGTATGAGTCTGGCGCGCGGCTGCCAGATCGGTGCGCGCCTGTTCCAACTCTCGTTCCGTGTCGCGGTAATCACTCTGGCTGCCGAGTTCCTTCTCCAGGCCCTGGATCTGGGCTTTGAGCCGCACCACGTCCGGGTACGTGCCCGAGTAGGTGGCAATGGCGGCAGCGTACTTGGTCTGGAGGATCTTCAATTGATCCTTGGCGCCCAAGACGCGTTCGCCGGTATCGCCGTACAGAATGGAGGTAGGGTTGATTTGCGCGAGTTGGGACTGGGAGAATACGATCTGCTGATCGAGCGCGCGCACGCGCGCGTCCAGCTCTCGCATATCGTCCTGCGCGCGGCTCGCGAGCTGCACGTTGAGCTGTGCGTATTCGGGCAGGTTGTTGGCGTTCTTGGCCTTGAAATCGGCCAATTTTTGCTCCAGTGCCGTGACCTGGACGCCGATGCGCGCGGCTTCGGTGCTGAGGAAGTCGGCAGTTCCTTCCGCCTGCTGCTTGCGGGTCTCCAAGTTCTCGCGCAAATACAGCGAGGTCAGTTCGTTTGCCACCGCGGCGGCGACCTGCGGCGAGCGGCTGGTGAAACTGACCGAAAAGGCAATCGTGGCCTTGGTTGCACGCCCCTGGCGCGGATCCATCACATCGGCGCTGATCATCTCGAGTTTGATGTCGTTGCGCATATCGGCGACGATTGCTTCGCGCGCTTTAGTGCGACGCGCCTCGGGATACAGATCGTACTTGCTGATGATGTCGAGCAGATTCGAGGAGGTCATCACGCGTTGACTGATCACTTGCACACGCTGATCGGCATAACTGGTGATGGCCGAATGCACGAGGTCCTCAGGGATTTCCTGCTGTTCGATCAGAATGGTGCCGGTGGAACGATAGGTGGGTGGCCAGAAAAAAGCGGCTAAGCAGAATAGCGTCAGCACACCGGCGGCGCAGATCAGCATCGGTAGGCTACGCCGCCGCATCGCGCGCAGCTGTTTTCTCCACACATGCGCCGGCGTCGGTCCGCGCCGGCCGGCGCCGGCGAATAGGACGGCGCAGCGGTCTCGTTACTTGGTGATGACGTCACTGGTGGGGACTATGTCGACGTATTTCGAATACAGGTAACCGCGTATATGACTGATGCGCGGATCTTCTGCGTTCAGCGTGTGTCGTTCCGTGGCCAGTCCGGGCGTCACTTTGCTCAGTCTGAGATTCGCGTAGCTTTGCTGGATGCTCGCCATCGCAATGAGTTGCAGGTCATCGGATTCTACTTCCTGATCCTTGCTGACGCCGTCGTTGACGATCTCTTCCAAACGCGCGATATCGAGTTCGAAGTGCTGGAATAGATCGCTCCCCGCTTCGATGAACACCGGGAGGAGTGCGCGGCCGCGTACGCCATGGTCACACAAGGGCGCAATGCGTGCGAGCATCGTCTTAACCGCAAAGCGGATGACATCCGAATCACGCACCCCGAGACGCTGCGCGAGCTTCTTCACCTTGCGAAGATCGGCGGCGCCGACTCGGAGCGAAATCGCTTGTTTGCGAGTTCCTTCCATAGGCTTTGTTCTCCTTGTGGGTGCCCCGAGATCCGAGCGAAAACTGGGGACACGCAAGGTAGTCTACACGTAGTGATCAGCATTTTTCCCCATCGACGGGGTTCTCGCCAGAGTTATCTAGGGTAAAAGGTTCGTAATATGATTATGTTACATGGGTTACATGATCGGAGTTGCGATGCTCGGCGCTAAAGGCCGGCGAGCGCTTGTTTCGCCGCATCGCGGTCTGAAAACGCGACTTTTGAATTGATCGCCCGCTCGAGACTATGGCGCGCCGAGTCGCGCGCCCCGGATTTTAGTTGCGCCATGGCCAGGTGATAAAGCAGCTCGGGGGATTGCGGGTCCTTATTGACGCTTTTCTGTAGGACGTTCAGGGCGTCGGCATAATCACCGCGCTTGTAAAGCACCCAGCCCCGGGTGTCCAGAAGAGCGGCGTTTCTCGAACTCGCAAAGCGTTCCGTCAGCGCGCGGGCGCGATCCAGGCTGGTTCGATCGCTTCGATAGGTCACCAGCAGCATCGCGAGATTATTGGCGCCGATAGCAGAATCGGCATCGCGCTTGAGCAGGCCTTCATACTCAGCGATCGCCTCCTCGGGTCGACCCAGCCGCTCGTAGAGGCCGGCAAGATTGGACACCAACAGCGGCGCGTCATTCGAGGCCTTGATGCCTTCCTGCAACGCCGTGATCGCCTCTTGGTTGTGGCCGGCCGCTACAGCGGCGCTGGCAATATTGACATAGGGCGTGGTCCAAACCGGGTTGAGAGCAATCGCGTCCCGAAAGCTGGCGATCGCCGGATCGGTGCGCTTCAGGGTCGCGAGCACCTCACCCTTGAGATTGTGAGGCAGTGGGTTACGGGGAAACTGGGCAATGATTTTATCGAGGCGGGCGATGGCCTGATCGGGATGCTGCTGCGCCAGATCGAGCCGCACCAGGGCCGTGACCGGGTCGACCGCCGCAGGCGCGAGGGCCACGGCGCGCTCGAAGGCCGCACGGGCGGCATCCGCTTTGCCATCGGCCAGCTCCGCAACCCCGCTCAGATAGTTACCGGTGGGCAGTTCCGGCTTTGCGCTCTGCACCAACCCGGCCGTGCGCCGCGCAGCGACAAAGTCCTTGCCCGCGATCTGCGCCCCGAACAATGCTTCGAGAACCGGCGGATTGGCGGGTTGTTCACCGGCGAGCTTTTCCAAGAGGGTCAGCGCCTGACCGCTCTGACCGGTACGCATCAGCAACTGCGCCAGATCGAGCCTAAGATCGACGCTGTTCGGGTTGCTCTGCACTGCACTGCGCAGCGTCTCCTCGGCCAGGGTGGAGTCATCATTTTGCAGATAAGCGCGCGCCAAGGCGCGCTGCAGCGGAATGGAGTTCGGCTGGTCGCGTTGCACCGCCCGCAAATCGGCGATCGCGGCATCGGCGTTGCCGCGCGCCAGCGCCACGCTGGCGCGCGCGTAGAGGGCATCGTTGTCGCGTGGGTTTTTCTTCAGTACCTCATCGATCAGAGCCGTCGCGTCATCGAGTCGATTCGCGTGCAAATCGATACTGATCAGGCGATCGCGCGCGATCAGACCGCTCGCTTCCGTGCCGTCATCCTTGATGATCTGGCGATAGACGGCTGCGGCTTCGGCAGTCTTGTCATGACTAGCGTAAAACTGCCCAAGCCCCAGGCGCAACTGATCATCATTCGGCGAAGAGGCGCTCAAGCGTCGCAGCTCCGCCTCGGCGACTTCGTAGGAGCGATTCGCGGCCAACATGTTGGCGAGCGTGAGCTTCGCCTCGGCGCTCGCGGGCGCCTGAGCGACGGCGGCGCGCAGTGCGGCCTCGGCCGCATCGACGTTCTTGTCCAGCAACAGCACTTGCGCGAGCTGATAGCGATGTACGAGCTTGTCGGGCTCGGCGGCAATCGCACGCTGCAGTTCCTGCACCGCATCGGGGTGACGATTGGCGGCCAGATACAGTTGCGCCAGTACCACGCGCAGGTCGACGCTGGCGCCCGGAGTCTGCGCCGCCTTGTTCACCAGATCGATGGCTTGCTGCGTCTCGCCGGCTTGCTGATAGATCGCTGCCAGAAGGCCGATCGCGTGTTCGTTGGCCGGCGCAAGACGCGCGGCCTTTTCGGCATCGGCGCGCGCGCCGGCCTTATCCCCCAGCCGCTGGCGTGCGGCGGCGCGCGCGGTCAGCAGATCGGGATCATCCGGCGCTAGCGCAAGCCCCGGCTCGACGAGCGCCACGGCCTTGTCAGGAGCGCCGCCGACGGCGTAGAGCAAGCCCAGCTGCGCGCGCGCGCCCAGATGTTTGGGATTGGATTGGATCGCTTCTTGGTACATCAGTGCCGCTTCACGCACGTTGCCCAGATGTTCGGCCGCCTGGCCGGCCAGATAGCTCGCCTGCGCGTCGTTGGGGTCCAGCTGCAGGGCGTTACGGAATTCCAACCGAGCCTTCGCATAGTTGTGAGCAGCGAGATAGTCCTGGCCTTTGGCCATGTAGCCGTTCTTGCGCGCCGCCGCGCCGCCGCAGCCGACCAGCAGCGTGGCAATCGTCAATATGGCAAGACTCTGGATGCGCAACGCAACTGATCCTTTGGGCCGTGAAGATAAGGGGGAATTATAGCGCGCCGGGCCGTGATCCGTCGGAACGCAGATCAAATCCGCGCCGCCGTATAACTGCTTGGGCAAACCCAGCGACACTAGCGCTGCCGCTCAAGACTCAGCTAAACGCGCGTACGGCGATCAGCACATAGAACACTCCGGCAGCGCCGAGGAGTGCGGTGCGCAAGCGCGAACCAACCACAGCGATCATTTCGACCGCGTAGCACAACACCACGAGCTTTGCTGCGCTGAGGCCGAAGTTACTGGGAGCGGCCGCAAGGCCAGGAAGATTCGGCAGTGCGAGGGCGACGAAGATCAGCAGCAGATCGAGCGGGGTGGCCTCAAAGCGCCGCTGCGCCGATAACCGCACGCCGAGCACGACCGAGATGGCTAACAGCGGCAGGAAAGCGTATTTGACCGCCCGCCATAGCGGAGCCTGCAGGCTCGTGCCCTGATCCAGATAGACCGCCGCCATCACCGCGACATACAGCGCACCCCGCACCAGCCAGGTTTCTGCAAAGGCCGACCGAGGCCCGCGTGCATTGAGCAACAGCGGTAGTAGACAGAGTGCGCTCAACCAACCAATATCCCGGGGTACGGGTTCGGCATAGAGCGCGACCCCCAGCAGATAGACCATAGCGCACAGCCCCACCACACGCAGCGACCAGCGCGGGAAACGCTCCTTTGTGCGTAGCCAGGCACGCAATCGCGCCAGGGGTGAAGGATGGCTCGCCGTGCCCGCGATCCGCCAGCGCCATCCGGCGCGCTCCAGGAGCATGAAACCACCGGTGAACAGTACGGCGAAGCCTAAGAAGCTCGCGACGATCAGCAAATCATTCTCATAGCGCAGTTGCCAGGCCAGCAACAGCAACAGGCACTGCACTGCGTAGATGACGATGACCACCTCGTAGTGATCAAAGCCCAGACCCAGCAAGCGATGATGAAAATGATGGCGATCGGCGGAGAAGGGCGAGCGCCCCGCATGCAGCCGCAGCACCATGACGGTCAGCGTGTCGAGTACCGGCAGACCGATCAGCAGCAACGGCAACGCGGTGCTCAACGGCGTGGCGGCTTGCCTGGTGAGCAGAATCGAGAGCACGCCCACGGAAAAACCCAGGAACTGGCTGCCCGCATCGCCCATAAAAATGCGCGCCGGGTGGGTATTGAAGCGCAGGAATCCCAGGGTCGCGCCCATCAGCACGATGCCGACGGTTTCGACGAAGCGCACGTCCCATTTCGCTCCCAGCAGGGCCAATGCCGCGCAGCATAGGANNAGCCAGTGCGGCAGCATCACGCGCTCGCCCAACATCATTGAATCAATCGAAACATGGCCGACGAGGATGATGATGAGCACGGCGATCAGTTGGCCGGAAAATTTAGTGAGGGCACCGAGGTTGACCCGATCATCCCAGGCGCCAAACACGAGCAGCACCAGCACCGCGAGCAGATAACCCAACAGGGTCGGATCCATCGGCAGCCACAGGCACAGCGGCAATACGGTGCCCGCCACCATCGCGATGCCGCCGACCCGCGGAATCGGCTGCGAATGCACTTTGCGGCTTTCCGGATTATCGAGCACGTGCAGGCGTCCGGCGGCGCGCGCCAGCGGCGGGATGAGCGCCATCGTGACCACCATCGCGATGATAAAGGCAAGCAGCAGATCCATGGCTAACGCTTAGTCCAGGATATACGCCGCGAGCGTGGTCGCTGCGGCCGCGGGAATCGGCGGCGAAGGCGCCGGAAACTCCAGGCATTTGTGCGAGGCCGGTCTTTACGGCCAAGCACCGAGGCCGCCAATGCAACGGACCGCAAGATCCCTGCGAGCGGAGGCAGGCGGAAATCAGGTCGGGTGTCGGCACGGCGCGCGGCCACCAATGCGTCAGTCATGGCTGAACATTAGCACGCCGATGCGACAGATGGATTGGCCTGCGCGGTCCGCAGCTCACGCCAAGTCGGGCTTGCGCAGGCGATGTGTTCGCAAGCCGACGCAATAGTAATTGCGTCGGGTCAAGTCATGTGCAACGTCAACCTGTACGCCGCCGCCGCGCCATGGCCCCCACGCCGGCAAGACCCGAGAGCAACAGCCAGGCAGCGGCGGGCAACGGCACGGGCGTGGCCACAACACCGGAATATGCGCCACCCAATGCGCCTGTCGCGGTCCCGGTGATTACCAACTCGTATGAGCCGGGTACCAACAATGGGAGGTTAAAGTCTGTTCCACCAGAGGCTATCTCTGTTATTTTCGTTCCGCCGCTTTCGGTCCATAGGCTCAGAGAAAGGCCTGAGATATTGACAAGATTCGTCGTACTAACGCTGACAGGTTCATTAGTAACAACTCCGCCGGCCCCCGTCGATGCCAGCACAAAGAACCAATCGTCGTTAAAGGTATAGCCATCGACTGTGGAAGAATTTCCGAAGGTTGCAAAATCGCCAGGGTTTAAGGTCGGACCAGGATTAGTGTTCGTAAGGGTGGTGGCATGAGCATAACCGGCGATGCCGATCACTAAAATTCCCAGCATCGACTTGAGCAGATTGATATTCATCTCATTCCCCTTCCGTCGATTTTATATACGGTTACGAGATACCGCTATCCCGGTCATGGAGACTACCGCTATTTGGTACAGATAGTCTACCGATCCTAAAAAAAATCCAGTGACAAATCAACTCGAAGTGTATGACAAATGTCATCACTGCGGGCGCGCGCAGCGCTCGATCGCCGCCGCCCACTCCGCCAGTGCATCGCGATTGGTCGTGATGACTAAGCCGAATAGTGCATCGCTATCTGCGTGGGGTCCCCTGAGAAAAACAGCAAGAGCGAGGATTGGTCGGGATAACATCGGAGCGAAATAAAACACGAGAATAATCAATTAGTTGAATCCGTCTCGGTGAACGCCGGTAGAGCAACACATCGAGCGGCGTCGCTTCGAAGCGCTTTAGTCAGGCACGTAGGCGGTCAGCGTGGGCGCCGCCGCGGCGGCAAACTCGGTGAGTTGCTGGTCGGCTGCGTCGGCTGCGCCATTCGGCGGCAGCGCGACGACCAGGCGCACCAGCGCGCCATCGGTGCGGTTGCGGGTCAGCGCATCCCAGAAGAGATACCATTTGACCACATATTCATTGGTGATCACTCGGCCGCGCTGCTGAAACCAGTAGTACACGAGCTGTTGCTGGTTACCGAGACGAATCAGGGCGCGATTCACCCGAAGCGGCTCGTGGCCGGCTCGCACACCGGGGAGCGCTCGCTGGGTGAAGCTCTGGATCACCCAGCCCCCGCCAGGCAGGCAACCGCGCGGCGAGTGCACCGAGCGGCCGGCGCGCTGCGAGTCGTACCAAGCGATGTAGTAATTGATCGGGGGCTCTTGCTCTCGCACAAAGTCGGCCAGGAGATAATCATCGAGCATGAGCTGATCCAAATAGACGGTTTCCAATGTCTCGCGCCGACCGATCCAAGGGCCGAGCGTGGTCGGATACTGGGCAAACGACTTGCGCGGCGGAATGGATTCGGCGCGCTCGGGCAGGCTCAGCGATATGCCCGCCACCACGATCAGCACTAAGGCGCTGGCATACAGGCTGATCGGCACCGGGCGCGTCGCGGCCGGGGGGGCCTTCGGCGTGGGGGCCGGGAATTCCAACCCGAACAGCTNNCTGGTGGGACCTTCGGCGTCGGGGCTGGGAATTCCAGCCCGAACAGCTCGCGCCAGGGCCGGCGTCCGGCGCCGACGCGCGCGAGCAGCATCATCTCGAGCACCATGATGGCGCCGCTCGCCATGAACACCGCCCAGCCCTGAAACTCATGCAGAAAGCCTTCGGCCATCTGCACGCCCCAATGGTCCACCATCACGCCGATCGTGCCGATGCGGAAGCTGTTCATCAGGATCGTGATCGGAATGCTGGAGACAAACAATAACGCTCGCTTCCAGAACGCCGCCTTAAAGAAATACGCCATCAGAAACCCGATCGTCATCAGCGGAAACAGATAGCGCAGCCCGCTGCAGGCCTCCGCTACCTGCAGCTTGTAGGTACCGAGGTCGATGACATTGCCTTCCAGGTAGACGCTGATACCAACGAGGCGGATGAACCAGACGCCGATCTTGGAGGAGAGCAATTGCAGCTGCGCCGAGAAGTTCTGGTAGAGAAAATCCGGCAGCGGCACCATGAAGAGCAAGATCAACAGTGGTACCCACAGCAGCCGGAACACGCGCCAGCCCGTGAGCGCCAACACCAGCCCATAGAGCGTGATGACGACTGAGTAATGCTCGAGGGTGAACAGTGCCGAGAGTTTTCCGATGGCACCCAGGGCGGCGCCAAACAGCGCCAACACGAATCCGGCCCAAGAGCCGTTAAACGGCATCCGCTCGATCTGATCGCGGCGCTGCCACACCAGAAATGCGGCGATGAAGGGGATGATGAGGCCGTAGCTGTATTCCGGACGGGCCAGCAACCAGCTCATCATTTGGGCGACGCCGGTCTTCACGGCGAGCACCGCCGCGATCATGGCGCCTACGAGAAGGAGCCAGGTTAGCGGGACAATGCGGTAGACGGGCCGGTTATCACCGAAGCGCGCGCTCGCCAATGCGTCAGTCATCGGCGAACCTTAGCATGGAGGCGCCACAGATTGGCTGAGCTGCCTAAGCCAGCCGCTGCTCAAGACAATCAGAAGGCGAGTCGTCGGCGCCCAATTAAACCGGTAGAGGTACCAGAATCCACCGAAGCTTCGCATTCTCAGTTGGCAGGCGGCTTGAGGCGGATGGCCTGAATGCTGGTAAGAGCGCGACTATCGTGACAATCTGTCGGTCGATATTTGGTCAGAGCGGGACTGCTTGAAGTGAGTTAGCCGATGTTGCAAGTGATCAATCGTCTCTCGCGCGGTACCGTCGAGTTGAGCGACGTTCCCTGCCCGAGCCCAAATTATGGCTCGGCGCTGATCCGCACACACCGGTCTTTAGTCTCCGTCGGCACAGAACGGATGTTGGTCGATTTCGGCCGAGCTAATCTCATAGAAAAAGCTCGTCAGCAGCCAGATAAAGTCCGGCAAGTCTTGGATAAAGCTAGAGCCGACGGACTGGTGACGACTCTGGAGGCCGTTCGTGCCAAACTCGATGAGCCTATGCCCATGGGTTATTGCAATGTGGGCACCGTTGTAGAAGTGGCGGCGGACGTGGAGCAACTGCGGATCGGCGACCGGGTTGCCTCCAACGGCAAGCACGCCGAGATGGTCGTGGTGCCGAAAAATCTCTGCGCACGCGTTCCCGATGGCGTTTCAGACGATGCCGCCTCATTTACCGTCATTGGCGCCATCGCATTGCAGGGCGTACGTCTGGCGGCGCCGTCGCTTGGCGAAGCGGTTGTCGTCACGGGGCTCGGGCTGGTTGGACTGATGACGGTGCAGCTACTGCGTGCGCACGGTTGTCGCGTACTGGGAATCGACTTTGAGGGTGACAAATTAGAACTCGCGCGTCAGTTTGGCGCGGAGGTGGTCGATCTTTCGGCCGGCGCCGACCCGGTGGCCGCTGCCGTGGGTTTCTCGCGGGGCCGGGGCGTAGATGCCGTCGTCATCACGGCCTCGACTAAAAGCCACGAACTCGTGCATCAAGCCGCGCAGATGTGCCGTCAGCGCGGGCGCATTGTATTGGTCGGGGTGGTAGGGCTTGCGCTATCCCGTTCCGATTTCTACGAGAAGGAGCTGACGTTTCAGGTGTCCTGTTCCTATGGCCCCGGTCGATACGATCCCGCGTACGAAAGCGGCGGGCACGATTACCCCGTCGGATTTGTACGCTGGACCGAGCAGCGCAATTTTGAGGCGGTCCTCGACATGCTGGCGGAAGGGCGCCTTGACGTGATCCCCCTCATCAGCCATCGCTTTCCGCTCGAGCGCGCGGCAGAAGGCTATGCGCTCGTTGCCGAGCGCAAGCCGTGTCTCGGTATCCTGCTTGAATATGGGATCGATTCACAACCGCGTGACGCGCTCACGGCGCGGACGATCCGGGTGTCAGATCCGGCAGCAATTTCAAGACCGGCCTCTCCGGTGACGATCGGCGTGATCGGCTCTGGGAATTATGCAGGGCGCGTGCTGATACCGGCGTTTCGTGAGACCTCGGCTAAGCTGAAGGTAGTGGCGTCGACCAACGGTCTCTCCGCAGCGTACGTCGCCCGAAAGAACGGCATAGAACTGGCAACGACGGACACGGCAGCAATCCTAGGCGACGCCGCGGTTAATACAGTATTCATTGCGACTCGACACGATAGCCACGCACGCTACGTCTGCGAGGCGCTAGGGGCCGGCAAGCACGTCTTCGTAGAGAAACCACTTGCCATTGCCCGTGATGAGGTGACTGCCATTCAACGGGCATACGCGCACGCGCGTACACCTCAGGGTTCAGCTCCGTTGGTCATGGTGGGGTTCAACCGACGATTTGCGCCCCACGTTGTGAAGATCAAGTCTTTGCTGGCGCTCGCCCAAGAACCCAAAGCGTTCGTGCTGACCGTCAACGCGGGTGCCATTTCGGCACAGCATTGGACGCAGGATCGCAAGATCGGCGGCGGCAGAATAATTGGGGAGGGCTGTCACTTCATTGATTTGCTTCGGCACCTGGCAGGTTGCCGCATTGTGCGCCTGCGCGCCTCGAGTTTCCGAGCGGGCAGCGGTGTGCGCGATGACAAGGTCAACATCATGCTCGACTTCGAGGATGGTTCGATCGGAGCGATTCATTACCTGGCCAACGGCCACCGTTCCTTCCCGAAGGAACGCCTCGAGGTCTACTGTAGTGGAGCGATCCTGCAGCTTGAGAATTTCCGTCGGCTACGGGGCTTCGGTTGGCCGCGGTTTTCCCGCGATACGCTCTGGCGCCAGGACAAGGGGCAAAAGCAATGTGCGGCGTCGTTTGTGCAGGCGATCACGAATGGCGGCCCGGCACCGATACCGTTCCATGAACTGATCGAGGTGGCCGAAGCCACGCTCGAGGTGCAGGAGGCGCTTCGCGTTTGAACGTCCTCACTCGCCCCGCGCTTTACTGGCGCACGGCGCGCTACCTGACACCACGACAAGTCGCGCATCAGATTTTGCGTCGACTGCGCCCCAATCATGGGGCGCCGCTGCCGAAAACGGGGCCAGCGGCGCGCGAGATCTCCGGTCCGGTTCAGTTTATTACGGCCACGTTAGGCACTCGGGGTGAACCTTGGACTTTTCGCTTCCTGAATATAGAGCGCTCGTTTTCTGACGGATCGATCGACTGGGTTTGTGCGGATCTGCCGAAGCTCTGGCGCTACAATTTGCATTACTTCGACTATCTGTGCGATTCAAACCGTAGCGCGCTCCACAGGGCGCACCTCGTGGACCATTGGATTCGGCACAATCCGCCAGGCACGGTGGACGCGTGGGAGCCCTACACGGTTTCGCTGCGCACCACCAACTGGATCAAGCATTTCATGTCCCTGCCGGCGCCCAACGCTCCTCCGCCCCATTGGATTTTGAGTCTTTGGTCACAGTGCGCGTGGCTGCAGCGTAATATTGAGTATCACGTATTGGCCAATCACTTGTTCAAGAACGCCAAGGCAATGCTGTTCGCGGGCAGCTATTTCGAAGGCGCAGTGGCCAAAGAATGGCTACGGACGGGCACCGACATACTCATAGGCCAGCTCGAAGAGCAATTTCTGGCCGATGGAGGGCACTTCGAACGCAGCCCCATGTATCACGCGATCCTCGTCGAGGACCTGCTCGACTTGATCGCGCTCGACCGGGCCATACCCAACGTGCTGTCACCGACGCTGCTCGAAGCGCTGGCGAGCAAGGCGATCGCAGCGCTTGCATTTCTTCGTGACCTCACCCTCCCGGACGGTGAGATCGCGCTCTTCAACGACGCCGCCCGTGGCATCGCACCATCTACGCAGAGGTTGTTTGACTACGCTGCGCGTCTGTTGGGGACTCAACCGACTTATGTTCGAACTGAGGGTGAGCTAATCGAACGATTGGCCAGCGGTTACTATGGATGGTGTGGTCTGCGCGATGGATGGCTCATTGATTGCGGACCCGTGGGGCCCGACTATCAGCCCGGCCACGCACACTGCGATACGCTCAGCTACGAGCTCGTGTTTGAGGGTCGGCGCATAGTGGTCGATACCGGTGTCTATGACTACGAGCCCGGAGAGCGAAGGCATCGGTCGCGCAGCACGGCAGGTCACAACACCGTGATGGTCGACGGCGTAGAGCAATCGGAAATTTGGGGTGTCTTCCGGGTAGCGCGTCGCGCCCGCCCTATTGAAGCTCGACTCGCGAATGACCTGGGGAGGGTTTCCTTTGTGGGGGGGCACGATGGCTATCGCAGGCTGTCGGGCAGCGTCGTGCACCGTCGTTCGGCAGAATATGTGCCCAATAGCTCTCTTCAGGTGTTGGATGAGTTGATCGGTGGTGGGCGTCACGTCATGGAAAACCGCGTTCATTTTGCACCGGGGCTTCAGATTTTGAGCCAAAGCCGCTCGCTGGAGATCCGCAACGACTCAGGCGTTCCGGTGGCGCGGCTAAACGTTGGGGAAGGCCCGGCTATTCACGTCGAATCGGGGGAGCAATATCCCGAATTTGGTCGCATCGAGCGCATTGAAGTTGTGCGGTTGCGCTCGGAAGGCGCGCTTCCGTTGCGGCAGCACTACAGCATTACCCGAGTCTGAGCCGGTATGCGCATTGTGTTCTTATCGCACTATTTCCCGCCCGAAGTGAATGCGCCGGCGTCGCGCACCTACGAGCACTGCAGGGCCTGGGCCGGCGCTGGGCATGAGGTTACCGTTGTCACCTGCGTGCCGAACCACCCGCGGGGTAGGGTCTACGAGGGGTATCGCAACAGGCTATGGCAGCGTGAGCAACACGATGGCATCACGGTGATTCGCCTGTGGACGTTTGTGACCGCCAATGAGGGCTTTTTCAAACGAACGCTTAACTACGTGTCGTTCATGTTGGCTTGCGTCTTGGCAGCACCATTTCTCCCAAAGGCCGATATTGTGCTGACGACGTCACCGCAGTTTTTCAACGGCCTTGCCGGCTATCCGGTTAGTCGGATGAAGCGCGTGCCATGGGTGCTTGAGATTCGCGACTTGTGGCCCGAGTCCATCGTGGCGGTGGGCGGGCTGAAACCGGGAGTCGTCGTCCGAATGCTCGAATGGCTGGAACTCTTTGGCTATCGAAAGGCAGATGCCATCGTGCCGGTAACCGATTCGTTTGAGCGCTACATGATCGGTAAGGGAATTTCTGCCGCCAAGATAGAAGTCATCAAGAATGGCGTCGATGCGGCTGTCTTCCAGCCTCATGTTGGCGCGAACTTATTGCGTACCGAGCTGGGTCTCGAGGGCAAGTTCGTAGCCGCCTATTTTGGTACTCACGGTATGGCGCATAAACTGGAAACGGTGCTGGAGGCAGCTAGTCTCGTGCGCGAGAATCCTGAGATCATGTTTTTAATGGTGGGCGNNATCCCCTCCAAGATTTTTGAAAGCATGGCCATGGAGAAACCAGTTTTGTTGGGCGTTGAAGGAGAAGCTGCTGACATTATCGAACAGGCCGGCGCTGGAATATGCATTGAACCCGAGAATGCGGAACAGCTCGCGAACGCGGTCCTGAAGCTGGCTCACGATCCTGAAACAGTTAGATCGATGGGTGTGAGAGGTCGGACATTCGTGATTGAAAACTTTGATCGTGATCGGCTCGCGATGCGCTATCAGGCACTATTGGGGCGTGTGATCGCCGGACTGCATTCTTCATCTGAGACATCGACGTGACCGAGCGGGTGAAGATTCTGCTGGTGGCCGGTGCGCGGCCGAACTTCGTAAAAATCGCGCCGTTAATGCGCGCATTGGCAGCGCGAAGCAATCATTTTGCTACGAAACTGGTACACACCGGTCAGCATTACGACGCCTCTATGAGCGAATCCTTCTTCGAAGAGCTTGGTATTCCACAGCCGGATTTTAGACTCGAGGTTGGCAGCTACACTCACGCCCAGCAAACCGCGCGCATCATGATGGCTTTTGAAGCGGTATGCTGCGCGGAAAAGCCACAACTGGTCGTCGTGGTGGGCGACGTCAACTCGACGGTAGCCTGTTCGCTGGTTGCAAAAAAGTTGCAGATAGACGTCGCCCACGTGGAGGCGGGTTTGCGCAGCGGTGACCGAGAGATGCCTGAGGAAATCAACCGCATCGTCACGGACTCGATCAGCGATTGGTTTTTCGTCACCGAACCTTCAGGCCTGGATAATCTGAAACGCGAGGGGCACAAGGTCGAGCGAATTCACTTTGTGGGCAACGTGATGATTGATAATTTGTTGTATCAACAGCGTCGTCTCGAGAGCCGGCCGCCAAACGAGCAGGCGGAGACACTCCGCGCGCAACTTGGACAACGCTATGGTGTGGTGACTTTGCACCGGCCATCCAATGTCGATGACGAGGCGACCATTCGGTCTATATTGAGCGGGATCGGAAAGGTGTCTGAGCGAGTGCCGTTGGTCTTTGCGGTGCATCCGCGCACGTCGGCAATGTTGGAGCGCTGCGGAATCGCGGTGCCTCCACGGGTGTACCTGTCACCGCCGCTGCCCTATATGGCTTTCTTAAGTCTTTGGTCGCGCTCCACGCTGGTGATCACCGACAGTGGCGGATTGCAGGAAGAGACGACCGCCCTCGGCATCCCTTGCATTACCGTGCGCGAGAACACAGAGAGGCCCATTACCCTGACTGAGGGCACTAATGTCATGGTTGGCAGAGACCCTGCGCGGATCGTCGAGGAAGCCTTTCGGGTGCTGGACGGTCACGGCAAGATCGGTCGAATACCGGCGCTATGGGACGGTCATGCGGCAGAGCGAATCGTGGAGGTTTTGGAGCACGCTTCGCTTACATCCACTCGCAGCGCACATTCGCCTAGGCTTACTCACTTTTACACCATACCCGGCAACTCGTCGATCGGGGCCGGTTCGGAGTGATCTAGGAAAATTTGCATCCATAGTTCGATGCAAAGCATTGAAAACACCGTGTACGCGGCGTCTGTGTGGCCGGCGCGGTCGCTTTCAATCAGCGCGCGCGCCACTGTCGGTGCAAATACCCCGCGTCGCCGGAGCGCCGACTCGCTGAGCACTTTGTCGATTACAGGGACTAAGTCGCATCTGACCCAAGAGCGAAGCGGTGCCCCGAAACCGGTCTTTGGCCGGTAGATGACGTCATGCGGCAGGAACGGTTCCATCGCTTTTTTCAGAACCCACTTTCCGACAGCGCCTCGTTGCTTCACTGACGACGGGATCTGATTCGCGTACGCAACTAGGTCGAGGTCGAGAAACGGGACCCTGACTTCAACTCCTGATGCCATCGACAACTTATCCGTATACAAGAGATTATGGTCTGCTAGAAAGAACCGCTGCTCCAGAAACAGCAGGCGGTCAAGCCCCTTCGGTACCGGGGTTGACGCGACCAGCGATGTAGCCAGAGGTTCATCCACATCATCCACATCCACAGGTCGTGCCAACAGTGTCGCGGCCAACTGCGGTGTGGACCAATGGAAGTATCCAAATAGTCGCGCATCGGAACCAGCTGCCGCATCTCGAAGAGCCTTTTGAGCGCGGCGAAGCGATGGGATCGCAGGAGGCAGGCGCCCTGCGCCCGCGGCAAGCATACTTCGAACGTGCAATGGGAGCCATGACCAATACTTTTCGGCCTGAAAAGCCCGATGGCGGCGATAGCCAGTGAACAGGTCATCACCGCCCGTGCCGCCGAGCAGCACTTTTATTCCGTGCTCGCGGGCCAGGCTCGCTATCAGCATTACATTGATTGCAGCGGGATCTGCCTGTGGCTCATCTAGGTGATAGAGAACGCGCCCCAGGTGTCTGATGATATCGTGCCCAATCGGAATCGTGTGCAAGCGCACGCCAAGGTGCGATGCCACCCGGCGTGCGTAGGGAAGGTCCTCAGTCATACCGTCGGCTGCCATATCCGCGCTTTGCGGGGCGATAGTGAAACAATCCATCCCTGCAGGACCAGCCTTTTCGCGCGCGAACGCGACGATCGAACTGGAGTCGAGCCCGCCGGACAGAAACGCCCCCACGGGAACGTCAGCCACCATTTGACGATGCACGGCGGTCCGCAAGCGTTCGGCAACGTCAGCCGCGTACTCCTCCGGTGAGCGACTTATGATATTTCCGAAGCGGGGCGCGTAGAACCCCCAAGAGCGAACAATGCGACCGCTTCGAATCAAGATTGCCGTTCCCGGTTNNTTCTAGACGCCGTACGGCTTGCAGGGGCGTCGCGACTCCGGGCGACCACAAGAAGGTCAGGTACCGCAGCAGCGCGCGGTGATCGAGCTCGCGAGACACTCGCGCGTCGACCAGCAGGGCCTTCAGTTCGCTGGCGAATAGAACGGTGTCTGCCAGCTCGACGAGATACAGCGGCTTCACGCCAAGGTGATCCCTCGCGATGAACGTCGTTGCATCGCGAACGTCATGGATTGCAAACGCAAAGATGCCGTTCAGCTTGTCCAGAACGTCGTAGCCATACTCAAGGTACCCTTTCAGCAGCACCTCGGTGTCGCTCGTACTCTCGAAGGTCCAACACCGCTTCTCAAGCGCTGCCTTGAGGTCTGGAAAGTTGTAGATCTCCCCATTGAACGCGACGACCGCCCTGCGTCTGTCATCGGACATCGGTTGGTGGCCGCGGCACGAAAGATCCAGTATTGATAGCCGGCGGTGTGCGAGGCCTACGGACGCGTCTTGGGCCATCCAAGATCCGGAGTCATCGGGGCCGCGGTTTTTGAGAAGGTCCCCCATGCGGTCAAGAAGCGCCTGGTTGCCTTTCCCAGCAAAGCCAGCTATCCCACACATCTCTCTTCCTCACACGCGATGCACGCGCCGAACGCCTCGACGGCTAACCCGCCGTTCCATGTAGTAAGCGAAGCCGTCGTTGACAAAGCTAGTGGAAGTCTCCGCACCGTAGCGCTGAACCCGAACTCACTTCCAAGTTCGCCCGCGACCGCGTGCCGACAGGGGTAGCAAATCCATAAAAACCTTGCTCTAACGTATCGCCGTGTTTTTATCAGTCTACACGGTTGTATCGCAACGTCAGTGAAATAAATTAGTGTTGTTAGGCGCATCGAGCACGGGAGGATACTTTGGTAGATGGCGATGTCCTCCTGGTATATCCGCGAAGGTGAAAAGCCTTCGTACAAACCACTAACTGTTGATATCGCGATGACTATCTTCATTTCGAGATTCGTTACCACGTGAGGCAAATGGTAAGAGGATTATGTGAGGCAACACGAACAACCTGCCCCTTAGCGATCGCCTCGATCGCGGCATTGACTGCGTTGACCTGGTAGTAGCGGGGAACCTTGCCGCTGCCGTCGTCGAAATAGTCTTGCAGCACGATCTGCTCCGCTTCCGACGTCAGTCCCTTGCAGGCCCGATACCGCGCCGAAAGATCAACTTGCGACGGTAACTCATCGAGTGCGAGGCTGGTCTCGGTCGTGGTTCCCGCGCTCGAGCCGTCGTGGAAGACGAAGGGGATGCCGCGCGTGGTGGCGTAGTCGAGACTCTGCTCGACCCGCCGCCGACGCTGCGGGAATTATCCTTGGCCTCGATCAGGGCTGCGCAGAACTACAAGAAACTAGGAAGGGCCCGGCCCTAGCGGTCGTAAGTGGCTGTGTGGTCATCGCCTATGCCCGCTTGCGGCCGGTAACGAACAGAAAAAGCCCCCAGCCGCGGGCGATACGACGCAACAACCATCGAGGCCATACGGCACGTGCGATATTAAGAACCGCACCCCGGTGACGCTGTCCCGCCGATGACTCGAGAAGGTCGCCGTGCGTCAGGACCACATGAGTGCTGACGTCTTCCGCCAGACTAAACAGGTTCACCGCCTCGGCCTGTGTGAAGGCCTTTGTCCCAGGACTCTCAAGATGCCTTGCGTAAATCTCGGTCATCGTGGTGAACGGATGACCCGTTGCGAGGCCGTAGCGTAACCAGAGCATCAGGCCGACCAAGCTGCGCCGATGGTAGATCATTACCCTAAACTCGCCGCCGGGCTTTAGGACGCGCAGAATTTCCTGAGCTGCCGCCGCCGTATTTGGTGTGTGATGAATGACACCATAGCAGTACACTAGGTCGAAGGTCCCATCGGGGAACGGCAGATCTTCAGCGTCGCTGACGGAGAGGTCCGACGTCAGCCCGAGGGCTTCAAAGCGACGCCGCACGTGATCGATGGCACGCGGCGTCAAGTCGATACCGGTCAGTCGAGCACCCTCCTCGGCGAAACGCTGATGATCAGCGCCCAGGCCAACACCGATCTCAAAGACGGATTTCCCGCGCCAGCGATCGAATTCAGCAAACTCGACTATAAATGGCTCGAGAGCGTACCTCTGCCTGGCCTGTTCCTCATATCCTTCCCGCGTGAGGGTCGGCAAATAGAGCGTCTCGCCACACGAAGCCGCGTCCCAGAACTCGGCCACCTTAGTTTTGGCATACTCTTTAGGGCGTGCGAAGTTCTCGGCCGTCATTTGCCACCGTTCCGTTTGAGGGCTATTCCATTATACGCGGCGCCCGGATGCGTGACGGCGGCCCACGGAAATACGGCGATCCATCGAGACACATCAGTATACAATCAGTCTGTACGGTCCGATGGTCAAAGCCGTGCTGAGCGATCCCGGACAGTACAGCGACCCGCGATTCGTCCTGCTCGTTGGTCCGGCAGTTTACGATTCCTTCGTCGACTCCTATCGTCGGGCGCTCGGGCTCGGGCCCACTTAGGATGTAGGAAGTGGCTGTCTGCGATCCGTACCGCGTTCTAGGTCCAGTAGGCCACCTGCTGGGTCATGTATGGCGTGGCAGGCTGGCGGAGGCAACCAAGGGGTTCTAGCGAGCCTTTTGAAATTTGCGCATGGCAAAATTTACCATAATGAACGCATTGATGAGTAACCGCGTACTCACGAATCACGGATGAATCTTACGGAAATTACCCCGCAATCTTTGCGTCCCGCATCTGTTGGTGCCGAGGGCGACAGGAGCGCGTCGCTTACCTATTTTTGGCTGTGCCTAAGCTTCGCGATCATGATCCTCGTAGCGCGCATCGTGCAGAACCGACTCGAAGCGTCTGCGAGTCTGTACTGCATGGTACTGTTCGCCATCTGTGTGGGCCCTGCCCTGCTAGGTCGCCGCAACCCTCGGCACCGAATTATTTCGATGTTCATGGGTTGTTACTTCCTGATCTTCGGGTTGGATGCCACCGTACGAGCCGTGACGGGGGAGGCCACTCTCAGCCTTTGGGGCTCCAACGAGACAACGACTGGTGTTGGCCCAGACTATGCGCTGACATCCGATGTCGTAGTGATTCTGGGTTCCCTAGCGCTTCTTGCTGGCTATTTTTTCGTACACAAGCTAAGGGGCAGCAAATCGTCAACATTTCTTGGTCATGAATGGCGCTACGGCAGTGTCCTAAAGATTGGTGCCCTCACGTGGGCGATCGGTTTTGCGGTAATGATTGCGTATGACATGAACGTGTCACCGATGCTCATTCCTACGCATGTCTTGGGACTGCCTTTGGGGATTGCATCAAACATTCGTCTGCTGTCGCCTATCGGCGCCATGATGCTCATTTACCTGGTGGCACGCGGCTACCGTCAGCGGCTGGTCTGGACACTGTTGTTGACAGTGATTGCTGCCGAGTTCCTTTTCGGATTTGTTAGCAATTCAAAGGAGATATCTTTCCAGATTCCGGTGCTCCTGTTCGTGGGTCTCTATTACCTTTACGGGAGAGTCAGCAAGAAAGTGTTGATCATGATGCTCGTCGTGGCCGTGCCGTATCTGCTGTTCTTCAACGCATATCGCATGATAATGGGGGAGCAAGAATACAGAACCCCAGGGGCGGCATTCGAGGCCTTCGGCAAGAACATCGCAGCCGTAAAGCAGCGGACGGAAGGCCAGGCGGGCGTTGTTTCTGGTAGCCTTGAGTCCTTGACGCAACGAGTTGATGGGAAGGTATACGTCGACATTATCGTGGCCGGCATAGACTCCGGGCACGTGCGTCGTCTGGGCGGCACATCAATCGGATGGTTCTTCGAGTCGTTCATCCCGCGGTTTCTTTGGCCTGAGAAACCCGACATCTCCATCGGGCAACTCTTCAATCATGAATTCAATCTGTCGGAATCTCGCTTCACCTTTGTGCCCACAACGCAGTTGGGTGAACTGTATTGGAACTTCGGCATGCTCGGCGCGATCGTCGGGATGCTGTTCATTGGACTGATCTTCGGGCAGCTCAGCGGTGCACTCCTGGATCGGTCTGGAATGACGATGCCGCGATTCATGATGTTGCTAATGTCAACGTACTACCTCGTGGTCCGCTTCGAGAGCAACATCGCAGTCCAGTACTCAACCTTCGTTCGCTTGGTGATTCTCATCTGGCTTGTGGACCGCCTTTTGAGATTCTTCGGCGTGTCTCGTAGTGTGCGTCCGGCAAGTGAGTCTCCGTCCGCCGAAGCCCCGACGGAAACCACCCGGATGCGGTCTGTTCCCGGTTAGCGTGACCTTCTAGGTAATTCCGGCATGGGCAACAAACGCGTCTTGTGCTTCGCCAGCTACTTTATTCCCGGTTTCCGGGCGGGTGGCCCGATTCGCAGTCTTCTGCGGATAATCGACGGCTTGAGCGGAGATTTCGAATTCCGCGTGGTGACTCGGGACCGGGATGCGGCTGCCAGCGAGCCGTACCCCGGCCTGCTCCACGATCGATGGTCAGACGCGGCGGGGATCGGCGTCTGGTACCTGCGACCGCCGCACTGGGCACCGGCGGTACTATGCCGGGTGATCGCGGACTACCAGCCAGATCTCCTGTACTTTCAAAGCTTCTTGGATCCATGCCTCGTGGCGATGCCGCTGCTGCTGAGGCGTCTCGGCGTGGTACCACGAAACGTACCGACGCTTGTCGCCGCTCGCGGCGAGTTCGCGCCGAGTGCCCTAGCACTGAAGGGCTTCCGGAAGTCCGCCTGGCTCGGGCTTGTCAAGAGCCTGGGCTTTTATCGGGACGTTGCGTGGCAGGCCAGTAGCGAACTGGAAGCCGACAAGATCCGTGCGCATTGGGGGCGCGATGCTCGCGTACTTNNGTACTGATTGCTCCGAATTTGCCGCCACGGTTCGCCGCGACTGCGCTACCGCTACGGCGTCACAAAGTGGCAGGGGCCCTCCGTCTCATCTTCCTGTCCCGTATATCTCCCATGAAGAACCTCGACGGTGCGCTGCGCATGTTGGGAATGGTCAGGACGCCAATGAGTCTCGACATCTACGGGACCCAGGAGTCGGCGGAGTACTGGGGCGAGTGCGAGCGTGTCATGCAGGGGCTCCCGCCGCACATCACGGTGAC